>RPQK01000270.1 GCA_003819755.1 Acidobacteriota bacterium
CTGACTTCTGACTTCTGACTTCTGACTTCTTCTTTCCGCCTTCCGACTTCTTCTTTCCGCCTTCTGACTTCTGACTTCTGACTTCTGACTTCTGACTTCTTTTCCCGACTTCTGACTTCTTCTTTCCGACTTCTGACTTCTGACTTCTGACTTCTGACTTCTTCTTTCCGACTTCTTCTTTCCGCCTTCTGACTTCTCCTGCAAAGACACTATTATAGATTGTGATGACGAAGGGCGAGATTCTGATTACCGGAGCAAGTGGACAAATCGGCTGGCACCTCTGCCGCTATCTGGCGTCTCAGGGCTATCGGGTCACGGGTACTTATCACTCGCACAAGCCTGCGCTGGAGGGCGTTGAGCTGCGCCAATGCGACCTCACGGATGTCGCCAGCCTCTCCTCTGCGATCGGCGGAGATTACCAGGCCGTCATCCACGCTGCGGCCTATACGAACGTGGACAAGTGCGAGAAGTTTCCGGATATGGCGAGGCGGGTCAACGTGGAGGCAATCGGCGCTCTGGCCAGCCTGTTTCCACCTGAGGTACGGTTTATCTGCATTTCGACAGATCTGGTCTTCAACGGGGAGCGGGGAAGGTATGGTGAGACCGACCGGGTTGATCCGGTCAATATGTACGCCGAAACGAAAGCCGCCGGTGAAAAGGCGGCCCTGGGGCATCCGGGAGGTATCGTAGTGCGCCTCGCGCTCGTATACGGGCCCGACACTCCGTTTTCGTTCGGCTTCAGTTCTGTCATGAAGGGTCTCCTGGAGGCCGGCAAACCTGTTCCGCTCTTTGTCGATCAATACAGAACTCCGGTCTACGTAGGCGATATTCTCCGGGCTTTGCAGAGGCTCGTGGAGCAAGACCCAAAGCACCGGATCTACCATCTGGGCGGGGCCGAGCGTGTCAACCGGTGGGAGTTCGGCCGCCTGTTCGTTGACGTCTTTGGCTATGATCGTTCATTATTGCAGCCGGTCACGACGGAAAGCGTCGGTTTGGTAAGGCGAGGGAAAGACTGTTCGCTGGACTGCTCGAGGTTGGCGGCTGAGTTCGGCTTTCGGCCCTCCGGTGTCCTCGAAGGACTGCGCCGGATGAAGCAAGGTGTTTACTGATCTCGGGAGTGCAGGCAGGGATGCCCGCACTGCCAGCACTGACAAGCCCAACATGCTGATTCTCGGTATTTCGGCCTTCTATCATGACAGCGCGGCCTGCCTGCTGCGCGATGGCCAGATCGTGGCGGCCGCCCAGGAGGAACGGTTCACCCGCGTCAAGCATGACAGCTCCTTCCCCGAGCAGGCCATCAAGACCTGTCTGGACATCGCCGGCTCGAGGATCGGCGACGTGGACTTTGTCGTCTTCTACGAGAAGCCTTTTCTCAAGTTCGAGCGGCTCCTGGAGACTTACCTCAAGCGGACGCCTCGCGGTTTCCGGTCGTACTTTAAGGTCGTGCCCCTCTGGATGAAGGACAAGTTGTGGATGAAGCACTCCATTCAGCAGGAACTGGACTATGACCGGGAGATTCTGTTCAGCGAGCACCATGAATCGCATGCCGCCGCCGCCTTCTTTCCTTCCCCTTTCGAATCGGCGGCGATCTTGACGGTCGACGGCGTTGGCGAATGGACCACGACAGCTTATGGGAAGGGGGAAGGCAACGACCTTACGCTGGATTGCGAAGTTCGCTTCCCGCACTCGTTGGGTTTGCTTTATACCGCCTTCACTTACTACCTTGGTTTTAAACCGAATTCTGATGAGTACAAAGTGATGGGGCTGGCGCCTTATGGCCATCCGGTTTTCCGCAGCCAGATTGAGGAGGAGTTGATCGAGCTTCACGATGACGGTTCGTTCCGGCTGAATCTGGATTATTTCAACTATGAAACGGGTTTCACGATGACCTCCGATCTTTTCCACCGGCGTTTTGGAGGCCCACCGCGCAAGTCCAAGGACACGCTGACCGAGCGGCACAAGAACCTCGCCGCTTCCATTCAAAAGGTGACGGAGGAGGTAATGCTCGGGCTGTGCCGCAGGGTTCGGGAGGAAACCGGCGAGGATCGAATTTGCCTGGGCGGAGGCGTGGCTCTGAACTGCGTCGCGAACGGCAGAATCCTGCGAGAAAGCGGGTTTCGCGATCTCTGGATTCAGCCGGCAGCCGGCGATGCCGGCGGGGCTCTCGGGGCGGCCCTCGCTGTGTACCATCGGTTCCTGGGTAAACCGCGGGAGGCGAATCAATCGTGTGACGGCATGCGGGGCGCTTTGCTTGGACCGGGTTTCGGTCGGGAGAGCGTCCGACAAGTGCTCGAACGCGTCGGAGCAAGGTACGAAGAACTGGCGGAAACGGAGTTGATTGCGCGGACCTGCGAGGAACTGAGAAAAGGAGCGGTGGTTGGCTGGTTTCAGGGCCGAATGGAGTTTGGACCGCGGGCCCTCGGAAACCGTAGCATTCTGGCCGATCCGCGACGGCCGGAAATGCAGCGAAAGCTGAACCTGAGCATAAAGTTCCGGGAATCGTTTCGCCCTTTTGCCCCGTCGGTGCTCGAGGAAAAACAAGCCGAGTTCTTCCAAAATGAGCACCCGAGCCCGTACATGCTCCTGGTTGGACCGGTGAACGATTCCAGGCGGGCGGGCATCCCTGCGGTTACTCACGTTGATGGTTCAGCGCGCATCCAGACAGTCAGTGAGCAACAAAACGGGCGATATTATCGTCTGATCCGTGCGTTTGAAGAACTGACCGGCTGCCCGATTCTTGTGAATACGAGCTTCAACGTCCGCAACGAGCCGATCGTCTGCTCCCCGCAGGATGCGTACAACTGTTTTATGCGGACCAAGATGGACGTGCTCGTGATGGAGGATTTCTTCCTCACAAAGGAAGGCCAGGTATGGGAACGTCCGTAAGGAGAGTCATCGAGCGCGTCAAGGCCGCCGGGAGACCTTTGTACCGGGCGTGGATGAAGTTCGCCCGGCTGCTCGCGCGGGTGAACACGTTTCTTTTGATGGCCTTCTCGTTTTATGTGCTGGTATTGCCGATCGGGCTGATTCGCCGTCTGGTGAGCGGCGAGGAGCCGAAAGGCTGGATCCGACGCGAGCCGCTGGCCAGGGAGCATTTCAGGAAGCAGTTCTAAGGTTTACAGGACCTCAAGGACCGCAAAGACCTCAAGGACAACCGAAGTCTCTCGGTTGTCCTTGAGGTCTTTGCGGTCCTTGAGGTCTTTTCTGGTGATACAATTCCCCCGAATGTCCGATTTCAGGAAGCTTCTCCCGTACATACGCTCTTATCTTCACCTTCTGGCCATGTCGATGGTTTTGCTGGTTATCAGCGGTGCCCTGGAAGCCGGCATAGTTCTGATGCTGGAACCGATTTTCAACCAGTGGTCATCGTCGGGCGCTTCGGCGCAGAGCACGCAACTGGTTCGTCATGTTCTTCAGCCGCTTCGCCGGCTTGGCCTTAACGACCAGAGCATTCCTCAGATTGCTCTGCTGCTGGTGCTTTTCTCTTTTTTTAAGGGAGTTTGCCTGTACTTCGCTGAGTACGCCATGAGTTACAGCGGCCTCCAGGTCGTGGCCTCCCTTCGCAAGGACCTGTACAGCCACCTTCTGAACCAGTCGCTGGCTTTCTACTCCCGGAACTCGACCGGGAAGCTGATGGCCCGGGTGATAACCGACACGGAACGGATTCAGGAAACTGTCAGCAAGACCCTGGCCGACTACGCCCGGCAGAGCATTCTCCTCGTGGCCTTTCTGGTGATCATCTTTCTGCTCGATTGGAAACTGGCGCTGCTCTCGCTGCTCATCGCCCCGTTCGTCCTCGTGATCACGTTGCGCCTGGGGCGCCGCGTCAGGAAGGCGAGCACACACAGCCAGGAGAATCTCTCGGAGATTTCGAATAATCTGCAGGAGACGATCGCCGGGCAACGGATTGTGAAGGCCTTCAGTATGGAGCCTTACGAGAGGAGCAAGTTCGACAAGGCGGTCGACCTGCTCGTCGGAGCAAGTCTCAGAGTGGTCCGTACGAGCGCTCTTAATTCACCGGTGGTCGAGTTCGTCGGCTATTTCGCGTTCGTCCCGTTCCTGTTCTATGCTCATTATCAGATCAGCCGTGACGCCCTGACCCTCGGGGCCTTTGCCACGTTTGTTGTTTCTATTTTCCGGCTGTGGGAGCCGATGCGGAAGATCTCACGGATGCATCTGCATATCCAGCAGGCTTTCGCGTCCTCGACGAGGGTTTTTGAGCTTCTTGAAACCCGGCTGGAGATCGTGGATGCGCCGGACGCTCGTCCGCTGCCTGCGTTTCAGTCAGATATCTGCTTTGAAAGTGTGTCGTTTGGTTACAAGACTCATTCACGCAGTCCTGTCCTCCACCATATCGACCTGAAGATCAGGGCGGGAGAGGTGGTCGCCCTGGTCGGGCCGAGCGGGGCAGGGAAGACGACGCTGGCGGGCCTGATTCCGCGCTTTTACGACCCGACCGAGGGCCGGGTTACGATCGACGGTATCGATATCCGCGGGGTTAGCCAGAAGTCGTTGCGCAGGCAGATTGCGGTCGTGACGCAGGACACCTTCCTGTTCAACGACACGGTCCGCAACAACATTTCCTACGGTCGAGAGGACTGTACTCTGGACGAGATCGTCGAGGCGGCGAAGGCTGCGCTGATTCACGAGTTTGTGGTCAGTCTCCCCCAGGCGTATGAGACGGTCATCGGCGAGCGGGGCCAACTGGTCTCAGGCGGGCAGCGCCAGCGCCTGGCGATTGCGCGTGCGATTTTGAAGAACGCGCCGATCCTGATTTTGGACGAGGCGACTTCTTCGCTGGACTCGGAGTCCGAGAGGCTTGTCCAGGAAGCGATCTATAACCTTATGCAGCGAAGGACCACTCTGGTCATCGCCCACCGGCTGTCGACGGTCCGAATTGCTGACCGAATCGTGGTGATGCAGGGAGGCCGAATCGTCGAGGTGGGGGATCACGAGAGCCTGATGTCAGGCTCCGGCGTGTATCGAAGACTGCACGACCTGCAATTCAGCCAGGAGGGCACCCTGAGTCACGGGTGAGGATTAACGACTATGCGAAGCATGACCGGGTTTGGACACACGGAAACGACCATCGGAAACCTCACGGTCTCGGTGGATGTTAAGGCGGTCAACGGGCGGTATCTGGACATGAACGTGCGGCTGCCACGCGAACTGGCGGCCCTCGAACCGGACATCAGGGCCGAAGTTCAGGGCCGGGTGGCCCGGGGTCGCGTCGACGTCATCATAACCACGTCCTACGCGGCCGGCCAACAAGACATAAACGAAGCGGCGCTTGAGGCCTACGTGGCGGTGGCATCCAAGCTCAACACCCGGGGGATTCCTGGAGAATTGAGTATCGCAACGCTTCTCCAGTTACCCGGCATTACAGGCACTCCGCAGTTTGATTTCTCCTCCGATGAAGTGAAGATTACGATCCGTTCTGCCGTTGGGAAGGCCGTGGCGCATGTTGTTGCTTCCAGAGAGGCGGAGGGCGAGGCGCTGAAGCGGGATTTGAGCAGTCGCCTGGCTGCTCTGCGCGGCCTCGTTGAGGCCATTGCTGCCCGTGCCGCCGGTAGCCAGGAGTATTACTTTCAAAAACTGAAAGAACGACTGGACGAGGCCCTTTCCGAGCAGTCGGTCGATCAAAGCCGCCTCGCTCAGGAACTGATCTACTACGTCGAGCGCTCCGACTCCGCGGAAGAGATAACCCGTCTGCTTTCGCACCTCCACCGTTTCAATCAGTATCTGGAGAAGGCCGACTCAGAGAACGTGGGCAAGCAACTGGACTTTCTTTGCCAGGAAATGAACCGGGAGATGAACACTATTCTGTCGAAGTCCCCGTTTGCCGACGTCGCCCAGACAGGCGTCGAGGGCAAGGCGGAGATCGAGAAGATCCGGGAGCAGGTTCAAAATGTCGAATAAGGGCAGCCTTATCGTCATCAGCGCTCCCTCTGGTGCCGGGAAAAGCACGCTGGTGCGCGGTCTGTTTGAAAAGTTTCTCGAAACGCCCGGATTGGTTTTTTCCGTTAGCCACACCACCCGGAAGCCGCGATCCGGGGAACAACACGGAGTCGATTATTTCTTTACCTCTGAGTCAGAATTCAAGCAGATGATCGCGGCGGGAGCTTTCCTCGAATACGCGGACGTGTACGGAAACTGGTACGGGACCAGCCGTGAGGCGGTCGAATCGCAGCTGAAGGCGGGCCGGGATGTCCTGCTCGATATCGACGTTCAGGGCGCTATGAAGGTGAAGCAATCGCTCCCCGAGGCGATCCTGATCTTTGTGCTTCCGCCCTCCTTCCGAATCCTGCGGGAAAGGCTCCTGAAACGCGGGCTGGACGACCCAGCCGTCATCGAACGTCGCCTCCAGGTTGCACGCGGCGAGGTCGGATATTACTGCAAGTATGACTACGTTATCGTGAACGAGGATATCGAACGATCGCTTTTTGAGTTAAAATCAATTGTTTCGGCTGCTCGCTGTGCAATCAGCCGAAGGAGAGATCGTGCCCAAGAGATTGTAAAGACGTTCCAGGAAACTTGACGGCTGCGAAGATGTGAGGGAATCAGGCGCGTTGGCTGGTTCTCAGCGGCGGTTGAGTGACTGAAGAACAAGGAGAACTGAATGATAATCAAGATCCCCCCAGAATTCGACAGCAAATTCCGATTCATTCTGGTGGCCGCCGAGCGGGCCAAGCAGATCCAGAACGGTGCTCCCCCCAAGATCGAGGTGAAATCGAACAAACCGGCCTACATTGCTACCCGTGAAGTAGAGAAGAATCTCATTAAGTACGAGATCCTCGAAGAGGCCAGCGACGAAGGAGAAATCATCGAGGACGTAGAAGGCCAGCCATGAACGTGGTTCTCGGCGTGACCGGATGCATCGGGGCCTACAAAGCGGCCATCATTCTGAGGCTGCTGCAGAAAAGCGGGTTCCAGGTCTATCCGGTCATGACCGCGCACGCCCAGGAGTTCATCTCCGCCCTGACGCTCGAGAAGCTGTCGGGGCACGTGGTGGTGACAGACCTCTTCCAGGATCACAACACCTCCATTGAGCACATCTCGGTGGCAAGAGCCGGGGATTTGCTGCTCGTTGCTCCGGCGACGGCTAATATTCTCGCCAAATTTGCTCACGGGATAGCCGACGATTTCCTCAGTACGCTCTATGTGTCAACGACGTCGCCGACAATGGTCGCCCCCGCCATGAACGTCGAGATGTGGCGGCACCCCGCGACTCAAAACAACGTCGGGATACTGCGAGAACGGGGCGTGCACATCGTGGAACCGGAAAGCGGTTATCTGGCGTGTGGAGAGGTCGGGGAGGGACGTCTCGCCGAGCCTGACTTGATCGTCCGGGAGGTCGAGCGAGTTCTCCGAGCGCCGCAGACGTTAAAGGGGCGTAACGTCTTGGTGACAGCCGGTCCGACGATCGAGGACCTGGATCCCGTCCGGTTCGTGTCGAACCGATCGTCCGGCAAGATGGGCTATGCGATCGCGGAGGAAGCGGAGCGGCGCGGGGCGAGTGTTGTGCTGGTCTCCGGGCCTACCCACCTGCCGCCTCCGGCCCGGCTGGAATTCGTCCCGGTACGATCGGCTCGAGAAATGGCTGCGGCGGTGTTTGACCGTTTTCCCGCGGTCGACGTCGTCGTGATGGCGGCCGCCGTGAGCGACTACCAGCCGGCCGAGTTCGTGGATCAGAAGATCAAGAAAGAATGCCAGACTCTTCAGCTGTCGCTGGTGCCGACGCCCGACATCCTGCGGACCCTGGGCGAGCGGAAACAGAGCCAGATCCTGGTTGGCTTTGCGGCCGAGACGACTAGTCTCCGGGAGTATGCTCTCCGAAAGTTCGACGAGAAGCGGCTCGACCTGATCGTCGCAAACAATGTCGCCGGGCCGGACGCTCCGTTCGGGTCAGACTCCAACCGGGTCGTTTTTCTGACGCGGGACAATGAAGAGCAGTTGCCTCTCCTCTCAAAGAAAGAAGTGGCAGGGAGATTATGGGACCGGATTCAAAGCCTGGTGAACCTGAACAGCCGATAACAAGAGCGGGGTATGTTTCGCTCATCGGCCGCCCCAATGCAGGCAAATCCACGCTGCTTAACCACTTGATCGGGCAGAAGGTGGCCGCGGTCAGCGACAAGCCTCAAACGACCAGGACCCGTATTCTCGGCATCCGTACCCTGGGCAACAACCAATTTCTGTTTGTCGACACACCGGGAATTCATCGTCCAGGCTACCGGATGAACGAGCGGATGATGGAGACGGTCTACGAAGCCGTCAAGGGCGTCGACGTTGTGGTGCACCTGGTTGATGCGTCGGAGAGCTTCGGCAAGGGCGAGCAGTACGTCCTTGACCTGCTCAAGCAGGGAGAGAAGCCGGTGGTTCTCGCCCTCAACAAGGTTGATCTGATCAACAAGGGAAAGCTGCTGCCGATGATGGAGTTCTTTTCGCAGCAGAAAGACTATGCGGCCATAATCCCGCTGTCGGCGTTGACGGGCGAAAACGTCGAGGGTCTGCTGGACGAGATCGGCCGCCTGCTTCCCGAAGGTGAATTCCTGTACCCGGCCGATTACCTTACCGACCAGCACGAGCGCTTTATCGTGGCGGAGATCATCCGCGAGAAGGTTCTGTCACACACCCGGGAAGAGCTTCCATACGCTACGGCGGTGCGTCTGGACGAGTTTGACGAGAGCCAGAGAGACGACGGCTTTGTCAAAATCTTCGCTTCGATCATTGTCGACAAGGACTCGCAGAAAAAGATCGTGATCGGCCGGGCCGGTCAGATGATCAAGCAGATCGGCATCGAAGCCCGTCAGGACATCGAGTCTTTCCTCGGAATCCGCAAGCTCTACCTTGATCTGAATGTCAAAGTGGTCCCCGGCTGGCGCAACCTCGACCAGTTGCTGGACGAGATGTGGCAGGCGTGAGGGAAAGGATGAAGGCAGAAGGATGAAGGATGAAGATTCGGGTGGTCTTCATCCTTCATCCTTCATCCTTTCTTAGAATGCGGCCAGATCGCGGCCGCTC
>RPQK01000271.1 GCA_003819755.1 Acidobacteriota bacterium
GCAGGCGTCTCGCCTGCACTGGGGCAAGGGGCGTCCCGCCCCGTTCGCGGCGCCTGCAACATCGAGGTGGCAGACGCCACAAACGGGGCGGGACGCCCCTTGCCCCAGTGCAGGCGAGACGCCTGCGCTCCCAGCGGACGTCCCTACTTTCGTTGGTTGGTATCTCAAAGTTCGTTTGCGACCGCCATTCTCGTTCATTTTCCCACCCTCACCAATCCCGATCGGGGAACGGCGGATGCCAGCCGCCCGTCGACCCACAATCGCGAACCCGGAGCCGGCAGCAAAACCTCGCCTGAAGCGGCAAGCGGGGGCAGTCCCTGGCGCGCGCGGCGCGGTCCAGCGACCATCGTTTTCGACAGGCCAGCGCTCACGCTCCAAGCCTCGGGGGACCGCACCAAAGTGCGCCCTCCAAACTCGAGCAAGCGTCCCTCCCCGACCACGTAGCCCAGGACTTCTCCGCCCGGTCCCGTGCGAACCATTGCCAGCAAGGCATCTGTCTTCAACGGTCCGGCCACAATCGTTTGCCCGCCCCTGTCGCGCCCCTCTTCCGGCTGCCAGACGATGAGGTCGCGAAGACCTTCGCCCTCCACGATCAGACTTGCCACGCCCGTTCCGCCTGCCACTTCAGGTCCACTTGCCAGGCGCGGTTCCGGAGCACCCAATCGCGAAGCAGCGGCGACCGCCAGGTAGCGCACCCTCACGCCACGCCGGTTCACGCGCAACAGGCCAAGCTCAATCGGGTGACGCTGGTCCTCGCTCTTCACCAGGCGGAATTCCTTCTCGGGTTTGACGGGTTCGTGAAATGCAATGCGGCATTGAGCATTCTGACCCTTGATGACAAAGGGACCCGCGAAGGTGCCGGCACCCGACAGGCTTTTTGCGGGCGTGTACCACTGCCAGTGATAGTCGTGCTCACCCTGGCCCTTCTCGATGTCATCGGCCACCACGATGTACGGCGCCGGTCCTTGTTTTACGCAGAGCACGCTGCGATCCGCTCGCTCGGCAGGAGTAGAGCTGCTTATGGAGCGGTCCGCATAGGACAAGCGTGCATCGCCCCGGGCGTAGTCGGCAAAATGCCCGGCTACAACGCTGGTCATGAAGCCGTAGATGGAGCCGTCGTCCCCGGCGGACGTCGGCCGGTCGGCGGCCGGCATCCCGCCCTCGTCCACGATGACGATGTTGTGCTCCAGGTCGGCACCGTGATGCGGGTGGCTGTATCCGAATATGTTTTCGTGCGTGGCGAATTGGTCGCCAAAAGCCGTAAACAGGAAGCTGTTCATGTCGTAATGCGTGTGGTTTGCCTCGTCGTGGCGCGTGGTGAACACGAACCAATGGGCTTGTTCGTTGTCCCATTCGTTACGCGCGAACAGGTATCCGGCGCGATTCTGATCAATCTCGAAGTAATGCGAGACAGGCTCATCCAGCGTGCCCGGGGAAACAGGCTTCAAGCCGTCGGGGTAAAGGAGGAAGACGCCGAGAGGGTCGATCCGGTCAAGATCCACGTACTTCTCGAAAGTCCAGAGACCGGCCGCATCGCCCAGCTCACGAATACCGTGCAGGTAGATGGGCTGAAACACGCGCCGGCCGTAGCCGGTATTGTCCCCGACGGGTCCGCACCCACCTTGCGGCATCCACTGATGGCGCAGGTAGTGCATGGCATTCACCGCCCCGCTGGCGGGGATGATATCCGGACCGCCGAGCCGCCGCACCGCTTCAGCAAAGAGCGTCGGGTTATTGTGATAGTGGGCGTAGCCCGGCCCCTCGTTCGCGATTCCGCTCGATCGCCACGTTTCAGGAAAGTAGTTTTTGCTGACTTTTCGAAAACAGTCCGAATGCCAGCGGCCGTACTCCGGGTGCTGCGACTCTCCGCGTATGGCGGCAAGCAGCAAGCCTTGGGCGCCAACCGGGATGGCCCCGCAGTTGTACCCAGCCTCGCGCCACCACCAGCTCTCGGTATGCTGGAAAAGCGCCTCGTTCCAGCGCTCCAGGCGTGCCAGCGCCACGATGCGCTCTTCCGGCGTCATAAGCTCGTAGAGCCAGTCCCAGGCGAATGCAAAGGCTTTCGGCCAGTGCTCGGTAGCGAAGAAGTCGCTGTCCACTTCTTTGT
This sequence comes from Acidobacteriota bacterium, assembly GCA_003819755.1. Classification (GTDB taxonomy): domain Bacteria; phylum Acidobacteriota; class UBA6911; order RPQK01; family RPQK01; genus RPQK01. The sequence continues at coordinate 2,108 of RPQK01000271.1, forward strand.
GAAAGTCGAAGGCGTCGACCTTGTCGAGAACCGCCAGAAACAGGGCAATCGCCCTGCGCCCCAGCGCTCTGTCGCCTTCCACCTGGTATACGAGCGACATCGCCACGAGCTGTGAGGCCAGGAGTCGCCCCTCGCGTCCCACCGTTTGCTTAAGCGTCAGGTCAGAGGAAGCAGGAGCGTCGGCGGTTTTCTGCAGGCGCTTCCAGGCCTCGCCGGGAAGGCCGGTGCTCTTTGCCCGGGCGCGAAGCGCCGGAAGTTCAGCCCGGCTGAACAGGATGCCCGGATGCGTGCCCGGCTGCACCACGTCGTAGCGAGGCAGAACCGCCACCGCCAGGAGTGAAAAGGCAATCAGAGGAGCTTTCAAGGGAATACCCGCCTCATATCAAAACGACAGAAAGGACGGGAAGGACAGAAAGGACGGGAAGGATCAAAGCCAAACTGATTTCTTGCCTCTCCCCTTCCCGTCCTTTGTGTCCTTCATGTCCTTGGTGTCCTTTTTTGTCCTTTTCTTGCAGTTGCTTGTACAACACAAGTAAGTGTAGAAGTGTCTGCGGTTATTTGGAACAGAAAAAAGAGCCGGGAGGCAAAAAGCGGCTTGACACTTGGGTAATACCGGCAATAGACTCCTGTTCACAGCTTCGGTGTTTTTGGCGGATGGTTTATTGCAATAAGCAAGGAAGGGCAGCATCAAGTGCTTTAAGGCTAGCGGTTCTAAACGATAGGGTCTCTGTGGGCATCCCAGGCTCACCATCGCACTGGAGGACCTATGATCAAGACGAGTCGTACTGCATGGACCCCGCCTTTTCTCGTCCTGTGCGTACTCGTGCTCATCCTCGCCTCTCCTCTGTTCTCGCAAACCGGGACCGGGGTGGTGCGGGGAACGGCCACCGACGCCAACAGGGCAGTTATCCCGGGCGCGGAAGTCACACTCACCAACCTCGCCACTAACGTCTCCCTGAAATCGGTTACCAACGACGTCGGGATCTACTATTTCGGGAGCGTCCCGCGCGGCCGCTACAGTCTTACCGTCCAGCTTTCCGGGTTCAAAACCTGGAAGACGGACTTCGAGCTGCAGACGGGCGACACCCTCGCGGTCGACGCCCGGCTGGAGATCGGGGAGATCTCGACCACTGTCGAGGTCCGGGATGTGGCCCCGGTGATCACCACCGAGACCACGGAAGTAGCCGACGTGAAGGACTTCGAGCGGATCCAACAGCTGCCGCTGAACGGCCGTTCGGTCAGTAATCTGTTCGACCTGACTCCCGGCGTCGAGGGTGGCGGCAATGCCCGCGTAATCGGTCAGAAGGTCGGCTCTTTACAGATCACCCTGGACGGCATCTCGATCGTCGACCGGTTCGGTGGCGGGATTCTCCGGGTGCAGCCGAGCCTCGACACGGTGCAGGAGTTCCGTATCGAGACGGTCGGCTCCGACGCCCGCTACTCGCGCCCGGCCAACGTCACTCTCGTAACCCGCAGTGGAACCAACGCGTTCCACGGAAGCGTCTTCGAGACCCACCGCAACAACTGGAACTTTATGAGATCGCGGATGCGGCAGGAGACGAGCAAGGCGGCCAAACTCATCCGGAACGAGTACGGCGTCAACGCCGGCGGCCCGATCTGGCTCGGCAAGTGGTACGACGGCCGGGACAAGACCTTTTGGTTCGCCTCCTATGAGGGTTACAGGCTGCGCCAGGAATCCGTAACCGTGGGCACGGTGCCTTCAAATGCGATGTGGGGAGGCGACTTCAGCAATCTGCGCGATGCTCAGGGGAACTTCACCACCATCTATGATCCCCTGACGACCGCGGCCGACGGTTCGCGTCAGGCATTCCCGAACAACGTGATCCCGGCGAACCGGCTCTCCTCGTTCGCCAAGTTGATGCAGACGCTCACGCATCCCGCCACGGACGGTACTAACCCGCTTCTTGGAAGCAACCTCAACACCGTCTACCCACGAACCACAGACCAGAACAAGTGGAGCCTGAAGTTTAACCATTCGTTCAGCGAAAACGATCAGGTATCGGTTCGCTGGTCGCGCGATTACAACGGGTATGCGCAGGAAGGCAACGTTTACGGCTATCCCTCAAAGTCAGAGCCTGGTCTTGGCACGGGCCGGTCCGATGTGTGGGTGACCAACGTGGCGGTCAACCACAACCACACCTTCTCGCCGACGCTCCTGAATGACCTCCTGGTTGGCGCCAACCGGTCTGCCAAGAGCTCGGGCACCCTGGCCGATTTCACCAACTACGGCGAGAAACTGGGCATGCCCAATCCCTTTGGCGTAACCGGGTGGCCGACGATGTACGCAGGGGACTTCGGCTGGGATTCGGACAACCGCAAGGACGAGATGCTGACGCGGGCGACGGTCGAGGACAACGTCACCTGGATCAAGGGAGAGCATACGTTTCAGTTCGGCGGACAGTTCTCCCGGGAACAAAACAACGTCCGTGAGCTGCAGCAGGCCCAGGGATCGCACGACTTTGGCGGGAGCTGGACGGCCCTGTATGACAGCGTCGGGGACCAGGCTGTCTCCAGGACCGGTTACGGATTTGCCGATCTCCTCCTCGGTCTGCCCGATTACCTCTCCAACCAGTTCAACCGCGGCTACTTCTACTTCCGAAATTCCGAACTGGGTCTGTACGCGATGGACAAGTGGAAAGTCTCACCGCGCCTGACCCTGCAGCTCGGTCTGAGGTGGGAGAAATGGACGCCTTTCACCGAGGCGCAGCACCGGCTGGCCACCATCGATCCCGACACCATCTACGACAAGTTCCAGGTGGTCACCACGGCTGGCCATCCCATGCGGGATCTGACCGGGGTTTCCCCCGCTGTTTTGGATTCCTGGGAGCTCAGGGGATTGAGCTGGGTTACAGCCGATCAGGTGAATATGCCCGACAAGCTGTTCGCGGCCGACAACAATAACTTCGGCCCGCGACTTGGCGCCGCCTACCGCCTGAACGACAAGACGGTGCTGCGAGGCAGCTACGGAGAATACTTCTGGCCCATGCCCCTGTCCCAAATCCTCCAGACCTCGCGAACCAACCCGCCGCTGAACCTCCGGTTCACCAACCAGCCGGGTCTGACCGACGGAACCGGTTCGTGGACGCTCCGAAATACGCCAACCGGCGACCACTACGCCGGAAAGGTGCAGGTTGCGACGACGGGAATCGTCAGCCTGCCTACGAGCGCCCAGGGGGGCTTTTTGTGGGATGCAAGGAACTGGCGCGACTCTCGTTCCCAAAGTTGGAATCTCACATTTGAGCGCGAACTGTTCAAAGACACTGCTGTCCGGCTGAGCTATCTCGGCAACCACGGCGGTGACCTCGAGCAGAGAGAAGCTATCAACAACAGGGAGGACGAGTACAACTACGTAGATCGGACCAAGCAGGCGCCGCCCTCCAACCGGGACCTGCTGCGCCGTAACAAGGACTGGGCGCCGAACAGTCTCCTCAGCCGCACGGGTTACTCGAACACCCATTCTGGTCAGGTGGAGGTGGAACGTCGCTTTTCCGGCGGCCTCGCATTTCAGTGGTTCTACACCTTTACCCGTTCGATGACCACCACGGACGCCGGCGGCTTCGTGAGCGGTAACGGTGCGATTAACGGAACCGGAACCGACCGAATGGTGCCCGAGAACATCCAGATCATGGGGAACCCCAGTCTCAGCTACGAGGAGCGGTTAAAGCTGATCTACTTCAACTCGACCTCGGTTCCTCCTCATCGCATGCGCTACAACGCGATCCTCGACCTGCCTTTCGGCCGGGGGAAGAGGTACTCGGTTGAGGCTCCCTGGCTGAATCACATAGTCGGCGGCTGGCAGGTAGCGCTTATCGGCGACTGGCGGAGCGGGTTCTGGAGCAGCCTCGATGCCGGTCGGCATATGTACGCGAGCATCGACGAGATCATGCTGGATCCAGACGAGCGGCCACTGGTCATTTTTGCGGGCAAATCCCAGAGGCTCTGGTTCCGTGGCGATCTCGACCCGACAAAGGTCACCGGCGCCGACGTGACCGGGCTGATTCCAGTCGACTGCACCCAGAGGCCCTTCCACCAACAGGGCCCGAAGTGCAACAACCAGATACCCATTGTCCTGGCCAACGGGCAGACGCGAAACACGACTGTCGGTGGGTTGTTCAACCCCGACCGCAGAGCCTTCTACCTGGGCCCCGGCGCCTGGAACGTTGACTTCTCGCTGTTCAAGAACGTCCTGATCGGGGAAGACATGAACGTGCGCCTGACGGCGGACTTCTTCAATGTCTTCAACCACCCGCTTGACGGCAGCCCCAGTGCGACAACCGGTCTGCAGGACCTGAGTGTGCAGACCAACGAACCGCGCACGGTTCAGTTCTCGCTGCGGTTCAACTGGTAGTTGTTCCTCCTCCGGCAGGCGGCCGACTGGGACGGCCGCCTGCTTGCCCCGGTAGGGGGCGCAGGCGTTGAAAAGACGATCGGGTTTCCGAGGTAGGGTGGGTTTCGAAGCGCGAGAGCGCTGAAACCCACGGCCCTGGAATATCTAGCGCTGGTCATCCGTGGGTTTCAGCGCTGTCGCGCTTCGAAACCCACCCTACCTCGGAAACCCGACCGTTCGCTTTCGAAGCAGAGTCCCTTCGGTTCAAAATGAGAAGCGTCGCATTCTCGGTCGTATTTCTTAGCCTCGTCATCTGCCTGCAAACTCCCTCGGCTGCACCGCCTCCTCTGCCAGCCGTCCCGTCCGGCCCTCTAGTGGTCAGCGAAAGGTGGCCGGAGTGTACCGACCTTCAGTCGTGGATTCGGGACGTGATGCGCCTGGAAGGTGTGGAAAAGGCCAGCGAGACAGCGCAGGGCAAGGTATTCTTCCGCTGGCTTCGGCGTTTCTCAAAGATGGCTACCGGTGGCATGATCCAGGCCCATGAAGGGCCGTACGGGGCCGAAAAATACGTGCTTGATGCCCATAAGAATCTGTTCGTTTACGGATGGGGCTATTGCGATACGCACAGCCGTATTGCCGAGGCGGCCTGGAGTGAATGGAAAAAAGACCGAACGAGCGCGGAGCGTGTCATCACGCAGCATTCCGACGGCGGATACCACACCATGTTCCGGTTACGCCTGGACGGCCGCTACGCGGCTTTTGATGCCCGATACGGCTACTACCTGGTTGAAGAGGATCGGCCGGATGCAAGGATTCTTGATTGGGCGGAGGTCGGAATCGATGAAAATGTCCTGAAAAATCGCGAGTACAAACACCGGTCGCAGCCGTTCTTTGAGTACTTCGGACGCGAATGGGATCGCACTCTGCTTTTAAAGCCAGTCTATTACGCGACCGAGGAAGAGTGGGTGAAAGCCGGCCGTCCCGAAGAGTCGGTGTTTGGCAATGGCCAATATCGCATGGGCACCCGCTTTCACGACATGTCCTTTCAGCTTCCCAAAGGATCCGTCATCGAGAGGCACTGGGACAACAGCGCTCGAAAGTTCTATGTCCCCGCCGGACGCGAGCACAAAGGAGAGGAGCCATTCCTCCCTTCCGGACGGTTCTACCGGGTGACAGAAACGATGTTCGACGGGAACTGGGTCAAGCACGATCCTAACTACCGGTTTTGCTCCCCTTACGTCACCCAAGTGCCGGAGAACGAGGGCTACAATCCCCAGGTCCGTGGCGGAAGAACTATCGGCCAGGCCTGGGGAAAATGGACCTACGAGGCGCCGTTGGCCGATTCCGGGTTGGTGCGGGCAGCTCCGGTCAGCACTGATCTAATCCACCAGGAAGAGGCGCCTTATCTGAGGCCAGCGCAATCAACAGGAGGCGGGGAAGCCGTCTTCGATTTTTACTGTCCTTACGTCCTCGTCGACGGCTTGCTGAACGGTCGATGGGAAGCAGCGCGTGAGGACCAGCCAAGGGTCGAGCTCCGGGCTCTTCAGGCTAAGCTTAAATCTGAAACGGATCCGGAGATCTGGTCGTCCTGGCAGGAGATCGCCTCCGGCCCGGGAGTTTTCAACGTGGAATTGGGCCGGCCCCGCTTCAACGGCCGCGATGTCAGCATTCATGGTGTTTATCGATTCCAGATCCGGCTTTCCGTCACTCCGAACCAAGTCCGCTCCCGGCCGGCCGGTCTCAGTTCGCTTCGCCTCGACGCATGGTTCGAGAATGGACTGATGTCCATTCCGCGTCTTTTTGCCGGCGATAATACAGTTCATTTCAAGGTCAAGGATTCGAAGGCCCTCACCGCGCCTGTTACCGTGACCTACGCGTACCAAACGGAGTCGGGCGAGCTACAGCACAGGAAGATCCTGAAGCCAGGCGATTTCCGAGCAAATACAGCCACCTACCACATCGCTGCACCCGGTCTAAAGCGGTGCGATTGGCTGAAGATCAGCTACTGACCTGAAGTCGGATTTCGCGTGCGTGAGAGAGTGACGTCCGCCACCAGCGCAGGCGGGACGCTGCCCCCAAAATAGGTAGTTTCCACTGATTACTTTCCACTGTCGGGGTGTTAGGTAGATGGTTTGCTGACTGGATTTGTCCCGTCAGCTTTCCCACTCGCAACCCTCACCACCCCGGAGGTACGTTATGCGTGTCCCGGCCTCAATGATCTTCATCTGTCTGTCCGTCTGCCTGTCCAGTCTCATCGTCGCTCAAGGGACGCAATCAGGCACTGAGGCAGCGGACGTCATTCAGAGTGCATCGTCTATTGAATGGCTAGCCCGGGTTCCCGGGCAACGCCTGGTCCTGACTGTGTCGGGGCCGGACGGGGTCTATCTCAAGCAGGGGTATCCGGCGGGCGCCTGGCCGCGCTTCGAGGTGGTGGACGACGAGGGCCGGCTGCGAGCCTGGCGATAGAGGACACCCAGGCGGGGGGACGCGAGTACCGCTTCAGCAGCGAAACTGCCGGCGACGGATCGCTCGGGCTTTTTGATCAGGCGACC
>RPQK01000272.1 GCA_003819755.1 Acidobacteriota bacterium
CAGCAGAAGAATTGCATCGGGCGGAAATAACCCGGTCTTTTCGCCGGGTGGGGACTCGGTCGCCTACTACAAAGGTAACACTGCGGGGGCTGTTTTGGCTAACGGCAAGACTGAGCTACTTGTCGTGAAAACCACCGGAGGGGCGTCGCCCCGGATCCAAGGCGGCTTCAGCGGTCTCTGTTGCGCGATCTGGACTCCCGATGGGAAGCACCTGCTGTTCCTGGGCAACCGCGACTCAAAGCTGCCGCTGGAGAAGAGCCTGGACTGGTGGGTTGTGCCGTTGGACGGCGGGCCAGCCGTGAAAACCGGTGCGCTCGATATCACCCGCTCGCGGGGCCTGCGCGGAATCGTGAGCGAGGCGCCTATGGCGGTGCTGCCCGGCGCATGGAACCCGTCCGGAAGTGGGGTGATCTTTTCCGCCCGCTCGGGGGACAGTACGAATCTGTGGCAAGTGGATATCTCCCCTGTCACCTTCAAAGCTGCCGGCGAGGCCCGGAGGTTGACCTCGGGTACGGCCTTCGAGTCCCAGCCGTCGGCAGCGCCGCGACCTGGCGGAGGCCGGAGGGTCGTCTTCGCCAGTACGACCGAGAACAGCGACGTCTGGAGCCTGCCGATTGCGGCCGAGCAGGCCAGAGTTCTCGGTAATCCTCAGCGCCTGACGGACAACGCCGCCGCCGACTTCTCCCCCGATATCTCGGTCGACGGCCGGAAACTCATCTTCATCTCAATGCGTACAGGCTCCGAGCAAATCTGGGTCAAGGACCTCGTGACCGGTGAAGAGGCCGCCGTTACCACCAGCACGACCGAGAAATACAGCCCCCGTCTGTCGCCCGACGCCTCCTCATTGACGTACAGCCAAAGTGGAACCTGGCCGATTTACCTCGTACGGCTAGCCGGCGGGGCGGAGGAGTTGCTCAGCGAGGCGGTCGGGTTGGCTACTTCCTGGATGCCCGACGGGGGGGCCATCTTCTTCCACGACGTCCCCGGGAGCGTGAGCTTCCTGGATCTTGCTTCGCGCCAGCGTACCCGATTGCTGGCCAAACCCGACTCCCGCCTCGTAGCGACGACAATCTCACCAGACGGGCGGTGGCTCTCATTCAGCGCAGCCTCAGGCGACAGTTCGCAGATCTTCCTGGCGCCCTATCGAGGTCCGGCCTTCATCGAGGAAAAGGATTGGATCGAAGTCACGGACGGCCGGTCCTGGGACATCGGTAGCATCTGGTCCCTCGGGTCCGGCGTGATCTACTTCTCTTCTGACAAAGACGGCTACAGCTGTATCTGGGCACAACCTTTGGACCCGGAGACGAGGCGCCCATCCGGCCCGCCCATAGACATCTACCACGAGCACAGCGCGTCGCGCACAGTCTGCCCGTGGGCGATCGGCCGCAACCGGCTTATCTTCACTATGATCGAGCGCACGGGCGATATCTGGATGGCCGATTACCGGTGAACCGCGCCAGCAGAGATTCGACCTCCGATCGCAAAGATTCGTCCTCGCCGCATGCCTCCCGAAGGTAGCCGGCTCGCCGGCCAGGGTCCATTTCGAGGACCGTGTCACAGGTCCGCTTGATCCTCCCCCACCCTTCCGGATTGATCATTCCCTCCCTTGGCCAGCCTCTGCAGGAGCCAGAGCTTGGCCAATCTCCAGTCACGTTTGACGGTCTCGCGCGAGACCTCCAGCACCTCGTCTGTTTCATCCTCGGTCATCCCGGCGAAATACCGAAATTCCACCACCTGTGCTTTTCTCAGATCGAATTCTGCCAGGGCAGTCAGAGCCTCGTCGATCTCGATCATGTTGATGCCTGCGTCCGGGGAAGCCACCAGCGCCGGGTCAATCGAGATCCTGATCGCGTTTCCGCCCCGCTTCTGATACCCGCGCGCGCGTGCGAAATCGACCAAGATGCGGCGCATGAAGGTCGCCGCGAGGGCGAAAAAGTGAGCGCGATCCTGCCAGTCGATTCCCTTCAAATCCACCAGGCGCAAGTAGGCTTCGTTGACCAGTGCGGTGGTTTGTAGGGTGGCGCCGGCCCGCTCCCTGACCATGTAGTTGTGGGCTCGTCGGTGGAGCTCGTCGTAGACGAGCGGCATGAGCTTGTCCAGGGCCGTTTTGTTACCGCCTCGACAAGCGCGTAGCAGGAGAGACATTTCCTGCGGGGAGGATCCGGCCATAAGACCCCTCCTTCTGCAACACGTCGGCGCTGGCCCGGATCTGGGGCTTGAAACCATATCAAAACCAGCATGATGACTGCGGCGGGCGTCACTGAGGTCCCGCTGTATCGGATCAACAAGATGAAGCTTGGGGACGCCGAGGCGATGAATGTCACGGCAGCCGCGTTGGCCGATAGCGCGGAGAGCCTGACCTGCCGGAAGGCCCGCGGGTTCCTTGGGCTTTCCTTCCAGGTTCAATAGCGGACTTTGACCGGAAGCTCAACCTGCTTATCGACACCGGGGCGACCGACACCTGCGTAAACCGGAAGCTGGCCAGGCGCGCTGGGCTGCGCAAACTCCCACCCAAGGGAATCAATTCCGGCGCTTTTGGTTCTGCAATAGACATCGAACGGGTGGTTCTGGCACGGCTTCGACTGGGGCGCCGTGCGATTTCTCGCTCCTGCCTTTCCGCTGATCTGCCTTGGAGCGATATCGACATCGTGGTCGGGCTCGACATCCTGCGACAGACCTCGCTCACGATCGACTATGAGAGATCCAAGGTAGTTTTCGGGGGGCCCAGTGTGAGCCAGGCTTCGGCCTCGCTGGACAACGAGGAAGGACTGCTGGTTGTACCGGTGACCCTCGATGATCTCACAGTCCGGCTGGCTGTCAATACGGGAGCTCATCTAACGGCGGTTTACAGTAAATCTGTGAACAGCTGGGAGAAAAGGGCCATCGCTGAAAGGCGGGTGAAGGTTGCGCGCAGCGGTGGGTTCGTGACCGCTCGCCAGATCACACTCAGAAGCATGGAAATCGCCGGCAGGCGGATCAGCCGTCCAAGTTTGGCCATCCTCGAGACCGAAAATTCGAGCACCAAGATCGATGGGGTCCTCGCGATCGTCGGGTTGAAGCGGATTCACTTTGACTTCGAGCGGCATATCCTGTCAGTCCAGTAGGAGCTCGAAGGATTGCAGGGAGCTGTCGTTTTCGGGCGCGGCTCTGGAGACGTAAATACCCCCTTCAATTCTCTTTCGTCCTCATCGTTACCCAACTGTCAACCGGTTCCCGCCTTAGAAGTCAAGGGCGCAAAGCGCCCCTGGAAAGGAGCGGGGCCAATGCCACGTCTGCCGATTCCGCACAGGGCAGTCGCAGTTCCGAACTATCTCGTCACTCTTCTGTCTGTTTTCAACCTTTTGGTTGCCGAAGGCCAGACAGCCTATGCTGAACCACGGGCTCGGTGTGAGAAGCGTAACGAATGCGCAGCCGTTTTGACCGTCCGGCGCGGGCAGGGTTCGGTCAGCAGCGCTTCCGCTTCGCCGACGGCCGGGTTGATGGCAGATAGACTCAGCCGGAGGCAGCTCAGGATCTGGAGAACGATGGAGCAGATCGCCTTGGCCCGCAACTACGCGGGGCAGCCCTTGCGTCCGGTCCTGTACGAACTTTACAGCTGGGCGAAGACGAGCCCTTTCCCCATCTACATAGAGATGCCGAAGGCGCAAGGCCAGTGGCCCTATTTGGCAGGGGAATGCTTGTTCGAAGAACAGGCAGACACAACAGGCACCCGACTGTCCGCTGTTACGATCCGTCTGTACACCACTGTTATCGACAAAGCGCCGTCGCGCGTAAGAGGCTTAGAGAGCGAGCAAGCCTTTGTTCCCTACGAAGGACTACGACGTGAGGAGCGCTACTGTGAGACCCTGGCACACGAATTGGCGCACGTGCGCCAGTCGGTCACCGACCCCGGCTTCCTCCGAATGAGGGACAGACTAAAGAGTATGAACGATGAGGTTCTCAGGCTTCAATCTCTCCGGCTCATTCCCGAAAACTGCAAGCCGGTCACGAGAGAGATGGAGGCAATTGCAAAACAGATCAAGGTCCTGACCGCAAATATCGAAGGCCCAGCCGTCGCGGTCGAACGCGCAGTCTGGCGCGAATTGAGTGAGCGCTAGTCAGGCGAACCACATTAACCCCATCATGAGGAGTGGCATAGACGCAGAGCGCTGGCATCAAATCGGGCAGACCCTTCACTCGGCTCTCGAGCATGAATCCACACAGCGAACCCCGTTTGTCACGGAAGCCTGTGCCTGCGACGAGTCGCTCCGAAACGACCCAACCGGCTCGCGGGAGTTCACGACAGTAGCAGGCGAGATATACATGTGAGCGAGGAACAGCAGGGGAGGCGCCTGCATAGGATCTCACGCGGCGGGAACGACGAGCACTCGGTCGGACACGACCCAAGCGCCATACTGAATCGCCGGTCGGACGTCTTCCGGTTCCAGCTCAGGAACAGATCCAGGCGATCTTCGGCAGTCTTGCCATCCGCACAGAAGCTTCAAGAGAACGGTGACAGCAATGCGCAGCCCGCGTACAGTCGGCTGCCCGAGGCAATCGGTAGGATCGACAGTGATTCGGTCCAGCTGCGCATGAAGGCGGTATAACCCAATCAGGTAAAGACTTGCAGGCTTAACGGAACAGAAATGGAACAGAAGAAAAGACCAATCGACCGCAACTTGTTGAAAACATTGGAGCGGGAGACGGGAATCGAACCCGCGACGTCCAGCTTGGGAAGCTGGCATTCGATTGTAAATAGTGCAGTTAGCGTCCATAGAGAGCATTTCTGGCGATACAGAACACTGGAGTTTCCAATATCCGCGGAAAAGATGGTCGTTAATGGAGTATTAATGGAGTAAGAGGACACTCTCTTACCGAACACACCACCGCCGACGCGCTTCTTTTTTCGTAGATTTCGACTCGGGTGCTATAGCTGAGCGTGGAAGCCACGCCCGGTGTTTGTTGTCCTGGGCATCCTGAGCACACTCCGTGTCTAAGCGCCGTCAATCGCTAAAAATTTAGCAATGTGACCCGGCCATGCGGTACAATGCGCGGCCGTGAGGTGAGACTGCATTGGATGTCACGCCGACCGGCGTTGCTGCTGCCTGTCGCGTTATTGCAGGCCCTTGGCCTTTCTTTGAGCGCAGGGGTCAACAACTGGACGAATCGCGGTCCAGAGGGCGGCGGCGTGGAAAGCGTCTGCTTCGATCCCCACGATCCTTCCATCTGCTACGCAGTCGCTTCGGGGCGCCCCTACAAGAGCACCGATCAAGGTCGGACTTGGGGGCCTCTTCCGTTTGACGGGGACATTCGGAACTCAAGTATCGTTTCTGATCCCGTATGGCCTCACCATCTCTATCTGGTCGGCAGCCGAATTCTGGAAAGCAACGACGGCGGTGCGAGCTGGGAGCCGCTGGCAACATTCCAGGACACTGTCCGGGAACTGGTGATTGAACCGGGTGCCGGCGGCGCTTTTTACGCCCGCACGGCCGCCTCGGTCTTCGCGAGCTTCGATCATGGACGGACTTGGCGCATGATTCTGTCCGAGACGTACATCGATGACATCGCCCTGACCTCGGAGCCAGATTCCTCCCTGCTGGTTGGCACATCCTCGGGTTTGTACAGGAGCGCCGACCAGGGCGCCCACTGGGTCAAGATCTCGAGTGAACCGGTGATTGTGGTCGTCGCGCATCCTGAAAAGCCGGAAACCATCCTTATCTCCACGCCCGGCAACATACTCAGGACCACCGATGGAGGACAGAGCTGGGACGTCAAGTTGTCCACCCCGGAAGGCATCGAGAAGATGGTTTTTTCCAGCCGAGACCCGACCAAAGTATATGCTGCCATTCTCCGACAAGCTGGCGTGCACCGGAGCACAGACGAAGGCGAGACGTGGTCTGAGTCGACCTCGTCGCTCCCCGGTCTAAGTGTTTACTCGATTGCATCAGACACGTCGAACCCGGCGCTTTTGCTCGCAGGGACAATCGCCTCTGGCGTTTTCAGGAGCGAAGACGGGGGTGCCACCTGGACCGCCTCCAGCATGGGGATCCGCCAGGCAGTCATCGAGGATGTCGAGATCGATCCGGTCTCGAAGATTGTGTACGCGGTTAATTGGGCCAGAGGAGTGTTCCGGAGCGCAAACTTTGGCAGGAGTTGGCTGCCGGGCACAATGGACCAGGCCCGCACTTACGCCGGACTGGACCTGGAGATCGACAAGCACAACCCGTCTGTCCTCTACGTCCTACTCGGCGGTCGCTTGTATCGAAGCGCCGACGCCGGCCAGAACTGGAGTCAGAGCAGCTTCCCTTATGAGGCGATCTATATCAAGTCGGATCCTCGTGTGGCCGGGCGGGTCTTCGCATTCACATCTCAGCACTTTTTCGCGAGCCTTGACTACGGTGACACGTGGACGACAGACACGATGCGGCTTCCCTCACTCATCGGCCCGCCACTGATCAGAGCCGACGAGGATCGAATTTACGTGCCGACAAACGCCGGACTCTACGTCTCGAAGGATACAGTCTCATCCCGCCTTCTTTCCCCATACCTCATGACCGAGCTGGCCGCCGACCCGTCGGCGCCAGGACACCTGTATGGGATTCGGTTGTCCGGCGGCGTCTTCAAAAGCACGGACCGTGGAGAGAGCTGGACTGTGCTCGGCCTGCAAAACGAGGATTTGAGCCGCCTGGCGATTGATCCGAATAGCCCCCGAGTCGTCATCGCTTTCGGACTATCCGGCCTCTGGAGGAGCCTCGACTCCGGGAAGAACTGGAAGAGACTGGCGCGGGGCGGTCGGGCCGCAGTGACTTACAACCGCGTCACGGCGTTCGCCGCCGATCTCTCCGGCCCGAACCCACGCTTTTTCGCTGCGTTTTCCAACGATCCAGGACTCCAGCATCTCGAGTACCATTCCTCCTTCTTCATCCCGCGCCTCCGGTCCGTGGCCGGAGAGCAGGAGACCGGTGTGGCGCTGGCCAATCGAGGAGCGGAACCCGCGAATCTGACGCTGACGGCGCTTGATTCCCTGGGCCTGCCGCTCCAAGGGCCGGGCATTCGCAATCCGTCGGTCCTGACCCTTAATCCGGGGGAGCAGAAGGCCCTGACTGCCCGAGAGCTGTTTGCCAAGGAGGGGGAAAGTCCCGAGCTGACCGGGTGGATTCGGGTCGATGGCGCCGGAGATGCTGTGACCGGCTTCTTCTCGGCTTTCAGCGCCAACCTGGAAATCTTCGATACTGGGGAGGCCAGCGGGAAAACCGCCTCGACTCTCGTTTTCGATGACTTGGGATCATCCAACGAAACAGCCGAGATCTGGCTTGCCAACCCAGGAGGGGATGAAGCCGCCATCATGATTGAACTTCGGGATGCGGACGGCCGCCTGGCAGCCGAACAAGTCAACGAAAGGATACCGCCAGGAGGGCTCTTCAGACGCACCGTGAAGGAGATGTTCGGCACCACAACGGCGTCGGCCAAAAGCTACGTCCGGGTTGTCGCCGACCAGCCGCTGACCGGCCTCGACTTTCTGGCCGCGTCCGGTCGTCGCGGAGCGATCGTGGGCCCCAAAGATGCGGGTGAGGGCGCGTCGTTGCTGTACTCGCCCCAGTTCGCCGCCAGTCCTGAAGTGACGACTGTGGTGAATCTGGTGAACCTCGATACGAAACCCGGGGCAATCAGGGTGAGGCTGTTGGGAAACAACGGCGCTGTTCTGGCCCCTGAGCGCGAAATCTCGATCGGCCCGTTGGGCAAGGTCGTCATAGGCAGCTCGGATTTCTTTCCTGCCGAAACCGGCGCCGGCTACCTGGAGATCCGCAGCCCCTGGGTCAGCGTCACGGGCAGTGCCCGGTTCGGAGACCCCGAGGGCGACCGTTACTCTGCGTCGTTGCCGCTTGTCACCCAAGGCGCGCGGGAACTGGTGTTCAGTCACCTGGTTTCCACCTCCCAATATTTCACGGGACTCGCGATTGTGAACGGTGGTCCTTCGACCGCCCTGGTTACCATTGAGGTCCAGGGCGCTGACGGAAGCGTGCTCGCCGTCCATGACGAGGAAATCGAACCCGGACAGCGGCGGTCCAGGCTCCTGACAGAGTACTGCCCTCAGTTGGCTGGACAGACTCTGACGGCAGGCTTGATCCGCGTGGTTTCCGACCAGCCGATCGTGGCTTTCGCGCTCTTTGGCCCCAACGATCTCAGTTCAATTGCGGCTATTCCCGCGCAGGTGATTCGATGAGAACTCGATTCCGATCGCTCCCTGAATACGTCAAGCCGATGTCGCTACTCGCCGCGGCACTGACTGGAGCAATAACCTGCGCTTCAGTCCTCGCGGGCGTTAATTTCTGGACACCTCAAGGCCCGCCCAGTTCGCCGGTCGAGCGTCTGGCCGGTTCTGCTTCGAGCGGTCTTATGTTTGCGGAGTCCGATCAGGACGTGTACAGGAGCATCGATGGCGGCGCCCACTGGGCCCTGTTAAGCAGTCTCCGAGATCAGGAAGTCAACCAGGTCTACTGGGATACTGATGACCCGGAGACCGTCTACGCGTTCGGAGGTCCTGTCGGACTGCTCAGGAGCACGGATCGGGGCGACAGCTGGCGACTGGTTGCCGACTCTTCGGGGACGGGCCCCTTTCACTTTGGCCTGGACCCAGACAATCCCAAAACGCTTTTCGTCGCCGGAGGCCATGGGGGGATAGAAAGAAGCACGGACGGGGGCGCGAGCTGGATTCAGGCGCTGCCGGCGGACTCCATAGCCTGGTTCGTCGTCGACAGGAACCTGCCCGGACGGTTGATTGCATCGGTTCGATTGCCTGAGCCAGGCGCCTCCCTGGCGTGGCCTCGGCTGGTGCTCAGTGAAGATCGGGGCGAATCGTGGCGGGAGCTTCAACTCCCGGGTACAGACGCCGGGGTGGAAGCGATAAGGTGCTCCACCTTTCCGTTCGCCCCGGCTCGGCTCGTTGCGTTTACTCTGAGCGATGTGTTCGCATCTACAGCTGCCGGACAGAGCTGGCCTCAAGCCCCGGCCGGTTTTCCGCG
>RPQK01000273.1 GCA_003819755.1 Acidobacteriota bacterium
GGAGTAAAGGTCGAAGGAGACGTCGTGAAGATAGCCCGGCAAGGATAAGTGGTGAACGCTGAGGAGCAGAGACTGCTGGCTTCGCTCCTTCGGCGGAAACACCGTTTCCACGTTGCCTCCGACCATGAGGGAGAGGATCTCCTGCACAGTGGTTTCACCGAAGGGGACCGATATGACACAAAGGCCGTCTCTCAACACCGAAACCCAGTCAGCCAAGCCTTCCAGCTCTTCGAGGCGATGAGTGATGAAGATAAGGGAAAGGCCGCGTTCCTTGAGCTGGCGCATCATCCGGTAGAGCTTCTCGCTCTCCCGCTCGGAGAAATAGGCCGTCGGCTCGTCGAGGATAAGCACTTTTTGTGCGCGAACCAGGGAGCGGAGAATCTCAACCTGCTGCTTCTGCGAAGGACTGAGGCCGGCCACCCGATCGTCGGCCCCGAAGTCGAGGCTGTATTCCGTGATCAACTGCTCGCTCTTTGACCGGCACTCGTCGTCCCGGATCAATCCCCAGCGTGTCTGTTCGATCCCCAGGAAGATGTTGGCTGTTACCGTCAGTTGTTCGGCGAGATTCAACTCCTGCGGGATCAGACTGATGCCGGCCCCCTGAGCCTCCGCCGGCATTCTCCAGCTGACCTGGCGTTCGTCCAACTCCAACCTGCCTGAGTCAGGAATGTAGACACCGGCCAGAATCTTCATGAGCGTCGATTTGCCGGCGCCGTTTTCCCCGATCAAAGCGTGGATTTGGCCCGCCTCGAAACAGAGGCTGATATCCTTCAGAACCGAGTTGCCTCCGAAGCTCTTGCTGATGCCCTGAACGCGAAGGAGCATAGTCTAAAGGATGAAGGATGAAGGATGAAGATGAAAAAAGGAAGAAGGCAGAAGTTCTCTCGTCTTCATCCTTCATCCTTCATCCTTCATCCTTCATCCTTTATTTCAAGTACTTGTCCAATGGCGGATTAACGAGGCGCTGGATCTCGGGGCTGCCGAGGTTCTCCTTCGTGACGAGGTAGACCTTGGTCGCGATGCGACGCTCGGGTGCCTTGCCCCGGAGCTTGTCGTTCAAAGTGCGAACCGCTTCGTAGCCGATCATGAACGGGTCCTGATGGACCAGGGAATCGAGGACGCCGGCGTACAGGTCTTCGATCAAAGTCGGCGAGGAATCAAAGCCCACAACGACCACGCGACCGACCCGTTTCAGGCCTTTCACAGCCTGTACCGCGCCGACTGTGCTTGACTCATTTGAAGCGAAGATGCCGTCCAAATCAGGGTTGGCGTTCAGGATGTCCTCGGCGACCGCGAGCGATCTCGCCTGATCGCCCATGCCGTACTGAAAAGCGACCAGCTTCAGGTCTGGATATTTCGATTTCAGAGTCTCCTGGAATCCCTTCTCCCGTTCATTCGTGGACACGCTCCCGGCTACGACACCAAGAAGAGCGACCTTGCCTTTGCCTTTCAGCCTCGTCGCGAGCCGGTCGGCTCCCATGACACCACCCTGATAGTTGTCGGTTGAGACGTAGGAAACGTACTTGTCTGTCTCAATGCCGCTGTCGAAAATCGTGACCGGGATGCCGCGCTGCATCGCCTTCTCGACCACCGGCGCGAGCGCCTTCCCGTGGTTTGGCGCCAGTCCGATCGCATCGACCCCCCGATTCAGGAAGTCCTCGACAATGTTGATCTGGGGCGCGAAGTCAGTCTCTGATGCCGGGCCATTCCACAACACTTTGACCTTCAAGTCTTGACCGGCGGCTGCCGCGCCGGCGTGGACACTCTGCCAGAAGACGAGCGATTGGCTCTTTGGGACAACCGCAATTTCGAACGTCTTCTCCCCCGTTGGGGTCTGGGTCTGGCAGCTGACCAGCAGGCAGGCAAGCATCAGGCAGGCGATCAGTGTTCTCATTGTGGAGGTATTATATGCGGCAAGCGCGGCGGTTGACACCCTCGGGAAGGATGAAGAAGGATGAAGGATGAAGGATGAAGAAAAGGATGAAGGATGAAGGATGAAGGATGAAGGATGAAGAAAAGGATGAAGGATGAAGGATGAAGGATGAAGAATGAACATCCTTATCCTCATCCTTCTTTTTTCATCCTTCATCCTTCATCCTTCATCCTGACGGCATTGTAAGCCTCAAAGGTCAGACCTTCCTTTCTTTCATCCTTCATCCTTTTCTTACGGCTTTTGCCCGTCGCCCAGCCGGTAGAATTCGCCGGAGTTATCCCCGATTAACGCAAAACCGACCAGGTACTCCGAGCTTGTGACCTTCAACCACCCGCCCACTTGCTGAAAAGCGGAGCCGAAGAGGGCGCTGCTGTTCAGAGTGTTCACCACTCGAGCGCCAGCCGGTATGGAAAGCGTCTTGGATGCCGCGAGGACTCCCGATCGGCTGAACGCGTCCAGCCGAACCGAGGCGGCGGCCGTCCCGGTATTCTTCAGGACCAGTCCGGTGAAGGTGTTGCTCGCGGTCTCCTGCGAGATCTGCAGAAAGGCCGTGTCGCGACGTCCGACTGACACGAGCGGAAGCACGGCTTTCGCTTTCCGCCCAGCACCCAGCAAGCGAATCGACCCGGCCAAGGGAGGTTTCTGTCCCGTGGTTGACGGATCGGGATAGATCACCTCGAGGGTGATGTGCCCCGAAGCTGAACTCTGTCCGGCAAGCAACGAGGCGAGAGGAAACAGGGAGCTGACCCGAGCGTTGAGCAAGCCTTTTCCGGCGATCGTCGCCTCTTTGGTGGCCAGCTGGCCGGTAGCGGCGTACGCTGTTGCGCGGATCCTGATCGGCGTTGGGGCTTCGTTGACAAGACTGATGTCGGTATCTTCTCCAGCCAATCCGACCACGAAATGCGGTATCCAGAGCCGCGAAGACGGATTAAGGATCTGAGGCGGCACGATTGCGAGGCTGTCCTGGTCTGCCTGGATCAGAAAGGCCTCGACCAACCGGCTCCCGGACAGCCTCAGATAGTAATCCTGGCCTGTCGCCTGAATCGTTCCGAGGAAACTGGTCAGGCTTCCTTGTTTCGCGGCGTTCGGCACCAGGCTCGTCACGACCTCTCTCAGAACTGTCCCGTCGGCTGTCAGCAGCCGAAGCGTGACATCGACGGACTGAGCGGAGTCGGGATTAGCCAGCACAAGCAGACTCGCCTCCGGGCTGTTCAGGCCAGCCGCCGGAAAATGGAGAACGGAGGCCGGAACGAACTCGGTCCCCAGGCTGTCGGTCCTCAGCTGATCAGAGCTGGTCAGCGTGAGAACGTTTTTGATGTTCGGTGTGCTTTTCGCGCGCAGGACGGAACCGGCGGGAATCGTGAGGCTGCTCACCAGGACCGACTCCTGGAAGGACGCCTTAACCAAGGTTGTCCCGATAGCTAAGCGGTTTCCCGCTGAGTCGAGTGACGTAAGCTCGACAGCACTTGTTCCCGTGCCGAGGTTGGTGAAGCTAGCCGTGATCGAGTTGTTATCGAGAAGCGGGTGGATGCCCTGTGTCGAGCCCGGGATAATCAGGCCGGCGGAATCGGTCGGGCTGACAAAGACCCTCACATCATCGTAGTTGGACGCGCCATATGGATCTTTGACCGTTAACCGGAAAATCATGGTGGTCGTCGTCGTAACCGTCGGTGCGGTAAACGACGCGATCGGTGTGGCGGAATCCTGTAGAGTCACCGTCGGACCGCTTCTCTGCTGCCAGGCGAAGGTGATCTTGTCGCCATTCGGGTCGCTGCCCGTCCCGATAAGTTTGGCCTTTTGCCCACTCGCGTACATTCTGTCAACGCCGCCATCAGCGACCGGCGGGTAATTAACCCCGGCGACGACTTGCACGAGCATGTTGTCGGAGGCCAGTCCTCCTCTTCCGTCGCTCACAGTTACCCGGAATTGGAGCGAGGCGGAGGCCAGAGGCGCCCGAAAGCTCATCATGCTTGAACCGGCCGCCTCAACTGTGACGGCGGGCCCGCTTACTTGGGACCAGGAAAAAATGACTGGATCTCCGTCGGGGTCGGCCCCGCTTGCTGTGGCGGTAAGGTAGGCACCCGCAGGGACTGTTTTGTCGGGACCTGCGTTAGCGCTTGGCGTCCGGTTCTGCGTCGGGATGGTGACACCCACCTCCTCGGAAAATCCGCTTTCGAGCCAGCTCGAGTTAACCGCTGTGATCGTGTAGTAGTAAGTGGACCCTTCGATGACCGCAGAGTCGTCGAAAGAAGTGGACGCGATCGGGTTCTGGGTCAGCGGAACATAACCGTTCCCCGGCGTCAGGGTACGGTACACCTTGTAGCCGACGATATCGGACTCCGTGTTTGGGTACCAGGTCAGAGATGCAATGGCACCGTGGATTGAAGTGAAACAGGTTACGACAATGAAGATGGCACAGAAGTACTTGGAAAACGTGAAATGCATGACCCTCCCCCGAAGATCGCTTCAACATCCCCCTCGAAGACCGGGAGGTTTGTAGTTCAGTCTCGGAGAAGCAGTCAGTAACGTAGGTCACACCAGTCTGGGAGCCTGCGTCACATCAGCCTACTTTCGCTGTGAGAAATGCGGAGCATTAGTGTTGACCGCCGGAGCGCCTGCAACTACATTGTCGGGGAACATGGGATCGCCGACTCTTCAAGAACGCCGCCACTGGACGGGAACAAGATGACGTCAAGACTATCGAACATCGTCTCGCGGATGGACAAGCTGTATGAGTTTGACCGGGAGGAAGTGAAAGCCGAGAACCTGCATTCCGGGGCGAAATTCGCGGGGGTGTTCGCCGGGGAGCACGTGGCCGCAACCGAATTTGTTATCGGCGCGTTCTTTGTGCTTCACGGCGTCCGCCTGGTCGATCTCCTGATCGGACTGGCCCTTGGTAACCTCCTTGCGGTCCTTTCCTGGACCCTGATTTGCGCACCGATAGCCACGAGGGTCCGATTGACGCTTTACTGGTACCTGCGGCGAATCGCCGGCCCCGGCTTAACCGCGGTCTACAACGTCGCCAACGCCATTATGTACTGCATCCTGGCTGGAGCGATGATCTCCATCTCCGCTACGGCGGTCGGCCTGGGCTTTGGAATCCCGGTACCGCCGCTTGACGCCGTCTATCCGGCCAGCGTCGGCTGGATCGTCCTGGCTTTCCTCATCGGGGCGGGGTTCACCACGCTGGCCATCCTCGGCTTCGAGCGGCTGAGCCGTTTTGCTTCGGTCTGTTCGCCCTGGATTTTCGTGATCTTCGTGGCGGGCGCGCTGGCTGTTCTCCCGACGCTTGGTGTCGAGAAAGACCTGAGTAACCTGTGGCAGGTGGCGACCACCCGGATCTGGAACGGACAGCCCAGCCCGGGACAGGAGAAATTTGGCCTGTGGCACATTCTGTTCTTTGCCTGGTTTGCCAACCTTGCGATGCATATCGGGCTGTCGGATATGGCCTTGTTCCGGTATGCAAAGCGGTCCAGTTACGGGCTCTACTCGGCGTTCGGCATGTACCCGGGGCACATGCTCGCCTGGATCTGTTCCGGGGTGATGGTGGCGGCGGCGAACCGGGCGATGAACCCTGGTCTTATGGCCTATCAGGCCGCGGGCCTGGCCGGAATAGGGGCCGTTCTCCTGGCAGGATGGACCACGGCTAACCCCACTCTTTATCGTGCCGGGCTGGCTCTTCAGATCGTCACCCCCAACTGGCCGCGGTGGAAGATAACCCTGGTGGCGGGGGCCATTACGACAGTCCTCGCCTGTTTCCCGGTCTTCTTCCTTAAACTGCTTGACTACGTGGCCATCTACGGCCTCGTTCTGATGCCGATTGGCGCTATTGTTTTCACGGAACACTGGATTCTCCCCCGCCTCGGGATCGAACAGTATCAAGCCGAAAAGAAGGGGTGGGCGTTCAACTGGAATGCGGCGATAGTGTGGGTCGGGACTCTGGTCGCGTGCTTCTACATGCCGATCCACCTGTTCTTCCGCTGGCTGCCCGGCTATTTCATTGCCGTGGTCTCCTACGTCATCTTGCAGCGGATCACCGATTCAAGAAGGGGGGCGGAACGAGTATGAGAGTCATCGTGCAGGCTGTCTCTGTCCTCAGTCTCGTGATCTGTCTGGGAGCCGCAGTCTTTCGGTTCATCGATCTGGCCGGCTACTCGACGTACACAACGGTCCTCGGGATTTTCTCTGTCGTCTACTTCGTGGCCGCCACGACCTGGTCCGAGATGCGGCGCTAGTCGGCTCGGTCACCAGGTCGTGAGCGAGTTTAAACAGCGGGGCAGCCGCGTCACTACCGGTGACTGCATTCTCTGCCAGCGTTGCGCTCACGCCTGCCCGAGCGGTGCTTTGCACCTGTCGATCGGCTTCGACATCGGCGTTGGGGGAGTTCAACAGTGGTATGCTTGGGCGTCTGGCGATGGTTAAGGGTGGGCCCGTTACCTGTCGAGCGCCGAACCCACCCCGCGGCATCCGTCAACTGCGCCCGACTCACACAAGGCGCAGAAACAGAGCCGCTAGCCGTCGCCCGCACTTCGCGGAAGGTTAGCAGGCGCTTCTGCGATTCTTCCGCTTGGGCAGTCCTAAGTCTTCTTCTTTGTTACGGTACAGATAAAGACGCTCATAGAGCGGCTTTCGACTCTCACTTTCTCGCTGGCCTTGTATTTTCGTTCTGCAGGCTGCGGGATGGTCTGCCGGGTGTCGAACAACTTCTCCCACCGCTTGCCCCAGGTTTGAGCCGGGAAGGTGAAATTCAGCGGCTCATGGTGCGCGTTGAAGAAGAGGAGGAAAGTGTCATCGACTATCAGTTCGCCTCGTTCGTCGGTGTAATTCAGTGCCTGACCGTTCAGATAGACCCCCAGGGATTTCGCCACCGGGCCCTGCATCCAGTCCTGGTCGGTCATTTCGTCCCCGGTCGGTTTCAGCCACGCAATGTCGGCGAAGCCATGAATGGGCCGGCCGTGGAACCAGCGACGGCGGTGGAGCGCTGGGTGTGCCTTCCGCAGTTTAACCAGTTCGCTCACGAAGTCGATCAGGTCCTGATCCTTTTCATCCCACTTGTACCAGGAGATTTGATTGTCCTGGCAATAGCCGTTGTTGTTTCCGAACTGTGTCCGTCCCATCTCGTCGCCGCCCAGAATCATGGGGATGCCCTGCGAGAGGATGAGGGTTGCCAGGAAATTGCGCTGTTGTTGGCTGCGCAGAGCGTTGACACCCGGATCGCCGGTGGGTCCTTCGACTCCGCAATTCCAGGAACGATTGTGGCTTTCTCCGTCACGGTTCCCCTCGCCGTTCGCCTCGTTGTGTTTCTCGTTGTACGAGACGAGATCGCGGAGCGTGAAACCGTCGTGAGCCGTCACGAAATTCACACTGGCGTAGGGTCGTCGCCCGGTTGTCTCGTACAGGTCTGAGCTGCCGGTGAGCCGGTAGGCGAAATCGCCGAGGGCAGATCCTTCGCCCCGCCAGTAGTCGCGAATAGTGTCGCGGTAGCGCCCGTTCCATTCCGACCAGGCAGGAGGGAAGTTGCCGACCTGGTAACCACCCTCCCCGACATCCCACGGTTCCGCAATCAGCTTCACCTGGCTGACAATGGGGTCCTGCTGAATCAGATCGAAGAAAGCCGACAACCGGTCGACGTCATGCAACTCTCGGGCAAGGGTCGCGGCCAAATCAAATCGAAAGCCGTCGACGTGCATTTCCGTGACCCAGTATCGGAGGGAATCCATGATCAGCTGCAGAACGTGCGGGTGCCGCATGTTCAGGCTGTTGCCGGTCCCGGTGTAATCCATGTAGTACTGGCGGTCCTTTTGGACCAGCCGGTAGTAAGCCGCATTATCGATCCCCTTAAAGCAGAGAGTGGGCCCCAGGTGGTTGCCTTCCGCCGTATGGTTGTAGACGACATCAAGAATCACCTCAATTCCTTCCTGGTGAAGCGTCTTGACCATTTGCTTGAACTCCTGGACCTGACGGCCGACGGGATTCGAGTGGCCGTATTCGTTGTGAACGGCCAGGTATCCAATCGAGTTGTATCCCCAGTAGTTCCGCAGCCCGCGCTCGAGCAGGTGGGCATCATGGATGAAGTGATGAACCGGCAGGAGTTCAACGGCCGTGATTCCCAGGTGGGCGAAATGTTTGAGGGCGACGGGATGGGAAAGCGCCTCGTAGGTTCCTCGAATGTCCGCGGGTATGTCCATTTGCAGCTTGGAGAATCCTTTTACATGAGTTTCATAGACGACCGTCTCGTTCCAGGGAATGTGCGGCAGGTGGTCGGTTCCCCAGTCGAAGTACGGACTGATGACAATGGACTTGGGCATGTAGGCAGCGCTGTCCGCTTCGTTCAGGGCGCCACCCGGGTCAGAGAAATAGTAGGTGAAAACGGCCTCATTCCAATCGACCGGACCGCCGATCGCCTTGGCATAAGGGTCAAGAAGAAGTTTAGCCGCACAACAACGTTGCCCTTCTCCAGGGTTCCAGGGGCCATGCACCCGGAAGCCGTATCGGTCTCCCGGACCTACATCCGGCAGGTATCCGTGCCAGCAGTATCCTGTTACTTCGGGAAGCTCAACGCGGGTCTCCTCCCCGCTTTCCGTAAAGAGGCAAAGTTCTACCTTTTCTGCGACTTCTGAAAACAACGAGAAATTGGTTCCCGTACCGTCGTAGGTGGCTCCCAAAGGGTAGGGTGCTCCTGGCCACACTCTCATCGCGGTTCTTCCTTTCAGTCCACGGTTCTCGACACTAGTATTCAAAGGTATCGACGGCACTGTGGTCACGAGGCCGTAATCCCCCCGTTGGGTCTAAACGCAAGAGTCAGAGACGGATGTTAAGTTAAGTATACCAGCGGCTAAGGGATATGCGGAATTGAGGGGCGAGGGGCCTTAGGCGCAAGAATAAGAATCGAGATTGGGGGCCGTCCCTTGGGAGCGCAGGCGTCTCGCCGGGCGTCATTTCATTTACTTTTTTGCGAAGTCGGTGCAACCAGCCGTGGTGAACGGGGCTTTTATTGTGGCCGGACTCTCCAGAGTCCGGCAGCCGGGCTGGGAGCCCGGCGAAAACGATGGTTGCAGCTCGCC
>RPQK01000274.1 GCA_003819755.1 Acidobacteriota bacterium
AGCACGAATGGGTCTCGCTCCGGCACGCGTCCGACGCGCTCCCCGTCCGCTGACGGTCCGCAAAAAACGCTGCGCTTGCGGCTCTGTTCGATCCTGCTGGTTCCGAGATGTGTATAAAGTGCAGGGCAGAGGGAGTCCGATGCTTTATCAGGACTACCGGCGACGCCGCACTCCATATGGCTGGGTGCCTCCACCTCCAGTTTCGATTTTTTCTCCAAATGGGTTTGCATCACACCCAAATCCGGGTTGGCCCTTTGTTTTTTCGTCACTCTGTGGTTTAGTTTGCGCATGAAAGTGTTCATTACGGGGGGCGCGGGTTTCATCGGCTCGCACCTGGCAGGCTACCTTCTCGAACAAGGAAAGCAGGTCTTCGTGCTCGACGATTTGTCGACCGGCGCTATTGAGAACATCGTGCACCTCAAGGGGAACCCGGCTTTCCATTACCAGATCGACAGCATCATGAACATCCCGGCAGCCGCCGAGCTGGTAGACCGGTGCGACATCGTCTACCATCTTGCGGCAGCCGTCGGGGTCAGACTGATCGTCGAGAGCCCGGTCCGCACCATCGAGACCAACATTCGGGGGACCGAGATAATTCTCGACCTGGCAAACAAGAAGAAGAAGAAAGTGATCGTCACCTCCACCTCGGAGGTTTATGGGAAGTCGTCAAAAGTCCCTTTCACGGAAACAGACGACCTGGTTCTCGGCTCGACAGATAAAGGGCGTTGGAGCTATGCCTGCAGCAAGGCGATCGACGAGTTCCTGGCCCTGGCTTACTGGCGCGAAAAGCGTCTCCCGGTCGTGGTGGTGCGCCTGTTCAACACGGTCGGCCCCAGACAAACCGGACAGTATGGAATGGTCTTGCCGAACTTCGTTCGCCAAGCCCTCAGCGGTGAACCCATCACGGTGTTCGGCAACGGGCTTCAGTCCCGCTGCTTTTCCCATGTCGCCGATATAGTGCGGGCACTGAACGACCTCTCGCAGCAATCACAAGCGGTCGGACAAGTGTTTAACATCGGCTCCGATGAGGAGGTGACAATCCTTCAATTGGCCGAACGTGTGAAGTCGGCTTGCCGCAGCTCCTCCGAAATAAAAATGATCCCTTACGAGAAGGCTTACGGATCGGGATTCGAAGACATGCAGCGACGTGTGCCGGATATCTCGAAGGTCCGTCAGCTGATCGGCTACCGGCCCACATATAACCTCGACCAGATCATCGCGAGCGTGGTCGAGCACGAGAGATCACTTCTTAGGTGAAACTCGAGCGCAGCGGAATTGATACAGTAGCGCTTGTGTGAAGGGCCCGGCCCGTCATCAACGTGCCCCAAATGAGCTTCGCACCGGCTGCACAGCACCTCGGTGCGTCGCATCAAAACGTCTTCATGGAGGCCCTGGGCGGCCGGAAAAAGGGCTCCTCCAAAGCTTTGTCGCGAAATTTCAGAAGATCGAGGCAAAACCTCAAGCCGATGACGAGACTCCCGGGAGGCCGCGCTTTTAGACTAACGCGCTAGTTACAGACACTTGCAGGCCACGGAGAGTTGTTCCCTTTCCCGATTGAAAAAACGTCCGGGTCTGAGGCGCAACTCCGTGGTTGTCGCCAGTTTCAGAAACGGGATTACTTCGAAGCTGTCAGGACCGTACCGATACGGAGTGCGCCGGCGCAAGGGCAGCTCCAGCTCTTTCGACCCCCGTTCGAGCTGAAGCGCTCCAAGGCGGTGGCGCACTCCATATCGGTAAGGGTGCGGGCACTTTTCAATTCTCTCACAACTCGAGACTGCACTCCGATATCCCAGAGGCTGCGATGGGTGATGTCGCAGACCGCTGCCGGACACACTTCGCCGGCAGCAGTTGCGGGCGGATGAGACTGGGTAATTGGGGACTGAAGAGATCCACTAGGGCCGACAAGCCTTCTTGTAATTCATTGGCGTACGGTTCGTATACCGTTTGAAGGCGCGGCCGAAAGTCCGAAGATCATTGAAACCGACAGCAAATGCGACCTCACAGATGGAACGGTCCTTCTCCTGGATCATGTCAATGGCTTTGGCAACCCGAATTCGGCGAAGCCAATCGCTGAATGGGATGCCGACTTTACGGTGAAAGAATGTTGAGAAATAACTGGTCTCCATCGCCGCCACGCCAGCAGCATCTGTCAGCGAAATCGGTTCGGCCCAGTTCTTCTCGACATACTCTCTGACTCGCTTGAGGGGCGGGTAGTACATAAACGCCCTGTCGTTTCCCGGAATTGAGACAACAAACTCCGATTCCATATTCTCCATGCGAAACCCCTTGGCTGATGGGGGATCCCCCCCCGTTTGGACTTTGTGGTTTTGTAGTAGAGGACAACAACTCTTGTTACTATTATTAATAGCAGATGACTTGTATGACTTTTAATCTACATAGAAATCTGTCGCATCTTTCCAAACAAATGACACCGCCAGGCGGGGGAGAAGGCATGAAACAGTTTCGCGAGGCCGGCTTCCTGAGAGGCATGGTTCGCTTCGCCTCTGCTGGTACCCGGCTTCAACGGCTTACCACGACGGGAACCTCCACACCCTGAAACAAACACAACGTGGGTCCATTCCCCCGATGGCTGGATGTCCTCCATCCCGGGCTCTCCCTGGTTTTGGCCTGTGATGTTGTAGCAAAAGTCAACAGCCGATGTTGTTACTAGTATTAACAGGAGCAAAGGTGTATAAGTTAAAGCAAACACGGTCTGTCGAATCTTCCCATAGCGAATGCCAGTCAACCTTGTGGAAGGCGCTTGCTTCCCCGGGCAGGGACAGGGGACGTATGAACGAGTTATCGCCTGGCACGTTGGGCGTTGCCGAGAGGCGTCGATCGGTTCGCTTTCGGTCGCTTTCGCAGGCACACGTCTTCGTGACGAGTTCTCCCGACGCGCCCGCACAGCTCGTCCAGGTACTGGATGTGTCAGCCGGTGGAATTCGCCTGTCTTTTGACACGCGGCCCCCGACCGTAGGTACCGCCCTCACGGTAAGGATAGGCGCACATCTAAGCCTTTACGGTGAAATCTTCCGTGTTGTCCCAGGGAAAGACCGGTACAGCGTAGCGCTCAGACTAGAGGCTTCGGAATGGGGGGCCAAGAAGAAATTATCCGACCAACTTGCCGGGAAACTGTTCGGCACTCCCTGGTCCTTCGAACTGCACGGCTTGAAATGTGATCCTTTCAAGGCGGATGTCCGACTTCGTGCGCTCAGGCTCCTGGTCTATCGGTATCCCAAGAAACGGCTGACCTTGGAAGAGGCGGCCCACCTCACCGGACTGGGCGTCTCATATTTCTCGTCTTTTTTCCGGCGGACGACGGGCGTGCCTTTTCGGGATTGGCTCAACTGGATCCGCGTGGCCCGGTCGATCATCCTGCTCTCGAGCAATGATCACTCAGTAAAGGCCGTCGCATATTTGGCCGGGTTTAACAATGTCCGCTCCTTCGAACGCCTGTTCCGGCAGCACACGAGCTTGACGCCCCGTCAGTTCAAGCAGCTTCAGAATCCCAATCCGAAACGCGCGGCGGCATGAGTGACGACTCCTGGGCCCCCCGATCTGGGACACCGTGACCACCGTTTGTCCGCTCTGCCGAAGTTGTACGCTAAAGCCGGTTCAAAACCAGGGTCCGAACAGCAGCAATGGTTTCGAAGTTCTTTAGAACAAGATCGTCGGGGCGGAGGGTAACGCCGAAAGTGTTTTCGACAAAGCCGACTAACTGGAGAATCCCGACGGAATCGATGATCGATTCCTGAAAAAGACGGCTTTCAGGCGTCAGCTCGACTTCGGTCCGGTCGTACAGAAACTGCTTTCGGATGAAAGCGAGCAAAGCTTGATCGATGGCAGAAGGCTCGGAGTTCGTCGTCATAGGCTAGTTTTTTTCTGGTCCTGAGGAAAGCCCCCGGAGATCAGTTGTTTCTTGTCAATTTTGCCCGAGGAAGTGCGGGGCAGCGAAGACCGAATCTCCACAACGTCCGGCACCATGTAGCGCGGCAGGCGTTCCAGGCAATGACTCTTCAGCCCGCTCTCCCCGGCCACGGCACCAGGCTTTAGAACCACAACCGCCTTGATCAGGTTCCCGAACTGCTCGTCAGGGACCGGAACAGCCGCGGCAATCTCGACGGCGGGGTGGGCGTAAAGGACCGCTTCGATCTCCCCCAACTCGATCCGGTACCCCCGGCTCTTGATCATCTCGTCTCGCCGGCCGAGGAAGAGGAGGTTGCCATCGTCCAGTTGTTTGACCACATCGCCCGTTCGATAGTAGACGTTGGATTTTCCCTCCAACTCGACATCCGCCATCACCTCCCGGGTCTTTTCGGGCATACCCCAATAACCGCTCATCAGGGTGGCGCCCCGGACATACAGCTCCCCTTCTTCGCCGGGCGTCACGCGTCTGCGCTCGGGATCCAGGACCGCTACTTCACAGCCGGCGCACTGTTTCCCGATCGGGATCGTCACGGAGTCGTCATCCGGGACTCGCTCGACGGGGTAGAACGTGCACACATTGGTCTCCGTCGGACCGTAGAGATTGTAGTATTCGGGTCCAGGAAGGAGTTGCACCAGCTGGCGAAGGAACTTGACCGGGAAAACCTCACCCGCGAACAGAATGGTTCTCAAAGCATCCAGCTTCCGGCTTTCGAGCTGTCCGTGCAGAACCAGCCGGGTCAAGACCGACGGGACCGAGTACCAGACGGTGATTCTCTCTTCTTCCATGAAGCGGGACAGTTCAAGCGGGAAGATCGAGACATCGGGTGGAACCAGAACCGTGCAGGCGCCCGCACTGGCCGCAGCAAAGATGTCGAAAATCGAAAGATCGAAGTGAAGCGGCGCATGATTCGAGAGCCGATCAACGCTGGTCAGCCCGAACTCCGAGGCGGCCCAGTCAACAAAGCTCAAGGCTGCCCGGTGACTGATCATGACGCCTTTTGGAAAGCCAGTAGACCCGGACGTGTAGAGGATGTACGCCTGGTCCTCCGCATTCCCCGGCCGCTCCATCGGTTCACTCTCCTGACGCAGCACCTCGGCCCAGGGAACCTGGCACGCCCGGTTCGTTCCTTCCCCTTCTCCCTCCGTCAGCAAAACGACTTTGAGAAACCTGTTATCCGATAGGTCGAGACTCTTGAGCTTCTCGGATGTGGTAATCAGCCCGTCAGTCCGGCAGTTGTCCAGGATATAGGAGGCCCTTCGGGCGGGGGCCAGCGGGTCAATGGGGACATAGCTCGCCCCGAGCTTGAGGATCCCGTAGAGGACAACGACAGCGACGGCCGACTTGTCCATGTAAAGTGCCACCCGGTCGCCCTGCCCCAAACCGAGGCTCTTCAGCGTTCGCGCCACTTGATTGGAAAGGCATTCCAATTCGAGATAGGACAGTTCCGTACCCCGGAACCTGACAGCCGGCCGGTCAGGGAAACAAGAGGCGGCGTTGGTTAGAAGTTGATCCAGAAGTTTCATTTCCTCGCTACAGCCCCATCAGCTGGGCGATCAAATTGCGCTGTATCTCGGACGTCCCGGAGAAAATGCGGCTTCCGAGAGCGTCCCGAAGTTCCCTTTCCATCTCGAGATCCGTCAAGTACCCGTAACCGCCGAACACCTGAACGGCGTCCAGGCAGGAGGCGACCCAGGACTCACTGATGTGAAGCTTGGCCATGGCCGCCTCGGCGAAAACCGATTTGCCCATGCTCTTGAGCCAGGCCACCCGGTAGAGCAGATTCCTGGCTGTTTCCAAACGCACGCGCATGTCGACCAGCTTGCTCGCAACCAGTTGGAATTTGCCGATCGGTTTTCCGAACTGGCGTCTCTGTTTGGCGTAATCGACGCAACGCTCGAGCACGCGCTCCATGGTCCCGACTGCGGTGGAAAGGATGAACGCTCGTTCGCATTCCATCGCGTGGGTGAAAATCGCCGCTCCGACACCCTCTTCGCCCAGCCGGTCGCCGGCGCTGACCTCACAATCCTCGAAAAACACCTCGCCGAGGGTTGAAGACCTCAGACCCATTTTCTCCTGCGGGTGGACGGTTACCCCCGCTGTTTTCTTCTCGAGGAGAAAGGCGGTCAGAGCCTGCCAGCCTTTTGACGGATCGAGAGACGCAACCACGAGCATGAGATCGGCAAGCGGGCCGTTCGTTACGAAACTCTTCGAGCCATTCAACAGGTAAGAATCCCCTTTTCGAATGGCGGTCGTCTTGATGCTGAACGCATCCGAGCCCGCTTCGGGTTCAGCCATGGCCAGAGCCCCAATCCACTCCCCGGAGGCGAGGCGGGCCAGGTACTTCTCCTTCTGACTCTCGGTTCCGAAATTGAAGAGCGGCAACTCACAGGCCCAGATGTGGGCCCCGAGCGAGAAAAGCAGACCGTTGTCACGGCAGGCATAGCCGAGAGCCTCCAGGGCGACGACGGTGGTCAGGATGTCGGCTGCCGATCCGCCGTATTGCTCCGGCACGGGCAACCCCTGAATCCCGAACTGGCCGCACTCCCGCCACCCCTGCCTGTCGAACTCCTCCTTGCGGTCCAACTCGCGAACGGACCCGCCCAATCGTTCTCGTCCGAAACGGATCACCTCTTTGCGGTATTGTTCCTGCTCTGGGGTGAACGAGAAATCCAAGTGATTCTCCTTTCCATCCCGCCAAAATCCGCGACGCCCCGCGGGTTTTCCGCGCGGTTCCGTGGGATGATCTTAACCGGTTTGCCGAACCGAGTCACCATTCAAAACCGGGTCTCGCGTGTTGTGATCCTTGAACCGCCGCACCCCGGTCCATATAATGAGGGCGTCTTGACCAGCAGGTACAAACGTCTTTCAGACTGGCTTTACTTTTTCGGTGTCACACCTGCGCTTGCTCTCCTTCCACGAAAACTGGGTTACGGGCTCATGCGCAGGCAGGGGCGACATGTCTGTCGCGTGAACCGCGTTCACCGCGAAGAGACCAACCGGAATGTGAGTTTCGTGCTGGATGACGAACAGTGGTCAGCCCTGGCTAAAACGCGCGCGGCCTATAAGACGTTCGAGGTCATGGTCGCGGAGGACCTCGAGACGTTCTATTACCCTTTCTGGAATGAGAACAACATCTCCAAGTACTACACGTTCGAGGGGCTTGAGCAGATCGACCGAGCCCGGCGGCTGAGGCGCGGCGCCCTGCTTTTCACCGGACATTTCGGCTCGGTCTGTTCCGCGCTGGTGGCGATGTCCCTGCGCGGGTACACTCTGAACCACCTGTCCCGAGACTCCACAGAGGCCGGTTTCCACCCGGCTTTCCGCGCTTACGCCCGGCTGAAACTCGCCTGGATGCGGAGGAAAACCGGGCGAGACATGCTTTTCATCAACGCCGACCAGGGCGCCTATACCCAGGTGTCGTCGGCCTCGGCGATCATGGAAGCCTACCGTCTGCTTTCCCAGAACGAGATCGTCTCCATGGCTATCGACGTTCCGCCGCAGATGGTTAAAAGCACGGTGCGCGTGGAATTCCTGGGACGGGAGTGCCTTTTCCGCACCGGGGTCATCAACCTCGCCCATCAGTCAAAGGCCCCGGTCATTCCCTTCTTCGTCCTGCGGGACGAAAATGAAATGTGGCGCCAGAAAATCATCGTGCAAGAGCCGGTTCAGATGTCGGGGAACGTGCAGTTGGACCTGCAGCGTTGTGTCGACCGGCTGGGCAACATGATCCGGGAACACCCGGAGCAATGGTACGCCTGGGATTCCCTGAGCCACTTCTGGGACGCCTCGGCGCTTAGCAAGTCCGCAGCGTAGTCCCGAACCGCAATTAGAAGGACCTCAAGGACCTCAAGGACCCCAAGGGAGCTCCTTTTGGTCCTTGAGGTCCTTGAGGTCCTTGAGGTCCTTTTCGGGCTTGCGGCTATTTCCCGTAAAGCAAATAGCAGGTCCGGCAGGCTGTCGGAAACTGCTCGGTCGCAAAACCCTCCCGAAATTCTTGATAAGCCGGGGTTTGCCAGATTGTCTCAAGGCCTTCAGTCCGAATATCCCCCAACACGAGCGACGCCGCCGGGAAGAACTGCCCCTCGAAGAAGCGGCTGACGTGGTGACCGAAATGGCAGCAGGGAGAAACCTTCCCCTCGTAGGAGAAATAGACCGACTGAAGCGGCGTGGCCAGACAATGACGGCCGCGCATCTGGGTAGTGAGGGGATACTCCGAATGCATCATGACCTTGACGCCGGCCGCCGGTGCCTCCCGAAAGAGTCTCTGTATTTCCGATTCAACCTTCTCCAGATATCCCGACTTGCGGTTGACCGGAGCTAACCTGTACTTCAATAGACTTCGATCCCAATCAGACGCGTTGGAGAGCGCGTTTACGTGCTTGAGGTGCAGCACGCGGCTGCCCACCGAGCACATCCAGGGGAGAATCAGGTGAAGCTCGTCGGTGTTGGTCTGCTGGAGCGTGTACGCGATCGCCAACTCCAGTCGGCTGTTTTCCCCGGCGATCAGCTGCGACAGCCGGGTCAGGTTGGCTTCGACCTTGGTAA
This sequence comes from Acidobacteriota bacterium, assembly GCA_003819755.1. Taxonomy (GTDB): domain Bacteria; phylum Acidobacteriota; class UBA6911; order RPQK01; family RPQK01; genus RPQK01. The sequence goes on from RPQK01000274.1 coordinate 8,474, forward strand.
AATCCGAACCCCGGCGAATCGAGTTGTAGGTCTCCGGTCTCACCCCATCCACCGAAACGGCGAGACGATCCAGTCCGGATTGCAGCAGCAGGCCCGAGTTTCTTGCATTAAGCGCGGTCCCGTTGGACGTCATGCTCGTCAGGCAGCCTCTGGATTTCGCCGCCCGGATCATCTCAAAGATGCGCGGGTGCAGCAGCGGCTCGCCCCAGCCCGTAAAATCAACGGTGTGGGCGAAAGGCATGAACTCGCAAATGCGGTCATATGTCTCGACCGCCATATTGAGCTGAGGGTCTTCACTCGAGAAACGGGGACACATTTCACACGCGAGATTGCAACGAAAGGTCGGCTCCAGGTTGTACGACAAACTTCTTGGGAGCATGCCGGGACATTATACAGGGACGGAGGGGTGAAGGGGGAAAGGCAGGGGCGAAGGGGCGAAGGGGAAAAAGCAGGGGCAAAGGGGCAAAGGGGCAGAGGGGCAAAGGGGCGAAGGGGAAAAAGCAGGGGCAAAGGGGCA
>RPQK01000275.1 GCA_003819755.1 Acidobacteriota bacterium
GTGGTTGCGACGCAGGCGCGGCTATCCACCGACTCATGCCGGTCCGCCCTAAGACCGCCGATCAGACGGCTGTGCGGAGTCAGGAATCGTGTGGCTTCTGCGAAAAGCGCGACGTGGCTGAATCGCATGTCTTCGATGCGCGGGGAGGCAAGATAGGCAGCAGTAGCGAGATCACCGGATGTTTTCCCCATCGCGCTGCGGCCGCGGTGGAAGTCGTGACGGGTGTCTCCTCCCAGGACGATGAGGGTTGGATTCCCGGCCTGCAGCGTGACGGCGACGCGGCCTCCCATGGTCCGGCGGTCGGGGTTCATGCCCGAGAACGTGGTGCCGGGGGTGCGGAGGCTGTAGTTGTCCATTACATGATCGACGTAGTTGTAGTAAGACTGAGCCTCAATTTTCCCGATCCAGGACGCAAGGTGTTGCCTTTCGAACCGGAGGCCGATGTTGTCACGAGCGAACCGGGGACCGTCCATAGCTCGGTCGGCATAGGCCGCACGTCCATCGCTCTGAGCCAACGAGAGTTCGAGGCGAGTGTTTTCGCCGGGAGTCCAGCCGAGAGCCGCGTTACCGCTCCAGCGCGTATAAAGCGAATGGACGGAGGAGCTGTTCCCGTCTCGGTAGTCGCCCGTATGCGAGCGGGTGCCGACGGCCTGGGCGTAGCCGCGGGGCATGAGCGCTCGGACATCGATCATTTCGTCGTGACGCCCGAAGCTGCCGACGGTCAAGGAAGTGTGCAGCTCGATCGTTGCGGTCTCCACTCGTTTCAAGTCTCGCTCGAAAAGAACGGCGCCGGCGGAGATGGCCGGACCATACTGCACGGTTTGCGGGCCTTTCACAACGGTGATGCGATCGTAGGCGCCGGGAAACACGTAGGCGGTTGGGGGATCCATCCGTCCTCCGCATCCCCCGGAAATCTGCTCTCCGTCAAGCAGGATGCTCAGACGGGAGCCTGACATCCCGCGAAAGACCGGATCGCCGTCCGCGCCACCTTTGCGAATGACCGAGAAACCGGGGATAGCTTTGAGATAGTCCGCGCCGTCGTGGGCGGGAATAGGCTGTCGGGGCGCGCGCGGATCGGTTTCCACAACCAGCGGTCTGTCCATCGCCGGCGCCGTCACGACAACGACCGTTTCTTTCTTTTCGAGGCTCATAGTCAGGTCAATTTGGACTTCCGCCCCGGCCGCGATCAGGATGTCCCGGCGGATGGCGGTCTCGAATCCGGGTGACGCGCCGGAAACCTGGTAGCGGCCAGCCGGCACCGAGTCGAAGACGTATCTCCCTGCCTGGTCGGTAACGGTCGAAAGTGCCAGGCCCGAAGTGAGATCCTTGAGCTCTACTTTCCCCGCTTGGACGATGGCGCCGGTGGGGTCCTTCAGAGTTCCGAGGATGCGCCCGGTATCCTCGGTGACCTTCTGCTCGATCGCGTGAGCCGATACCATAATTGACTGTGACGTCTGCGCAGCCGGTGTCGCGAATAAGAGGAACAACAATACTCTGTTCATAGAGGTAACCCTTCGCTTGAAGATTCGGAATCATGAAAAGAGGCCGGGTGTTCCAGCTTCATGTTCGCGCGTTCCGCGCGGAAGTTCGGTGGAAATGCCGGAAAATGGGGGCCTTGCCAGGCTCGCGGGGCACTCCCAAGCTGGGCTCGCGTCGAAACGACACACCAATCCTTTGGCCTCTGGGAACTGGAAAACGAAGGAAGGGGCTAGTGGGGAGGACCCCGCTGACGCTTGGAGTTCAGCGGGCCGGAGACAGGTTGACCGCCTTGATCCGGCTGGTCGAGGCCGGTTGGCATCAGCCCGGTGACATTCACCGGATCCCGAAGAATTGCGTGGACCTTCAGTGAAAGGAAGGACAGTCCGGCAGCCGTGCACGGGCATTTGTGCCCGGCGTCCTGCATGAAAGCCTGTTCCGGGTCGGAATGCTTCGACTTGCAGGAGCACTCGCAAATACCGCCATCATTGGTGCAACCGCACCCGCAGCTGTCGTCGCTGACTGGGATGGAGAACAGTGGCGCCGCACTGAACCCCAGCAGGATCCCGATGATGAGAAAGGCGATCAGTCGACGTGCCATCTTATCCACGGCCAGCTTTTAGCCGGTGGCACCGCCTGTCGGTGTCCCGGTTGCCGAAACTGGTGAGCTCTTTATTGCCTTCTCATACAACGTATCCGAGAATCGGGTAAAGTTCCAAACGCGGCAATTCAGGCGAGTGATCAAGAGGCGACAGCCGGTGTCGTGTTGTGGAAATGGGTCGACCTGCTTCCCGTATGAGGTCCGTAGGACTGACACGTTTGCAGGTCCGTAGAAGACTGACACGTTTGTAGAAACCGTTCCGCGAGGCAATAGCTGGTCCGTAGGACTGACACGTGGACCGGCACCCCGGTAAGGTCACGTGTCAGTCCTACGGACCAGCTATTGCCTCGCGGAACGGTTTCACCCTCATCCTGGCTGCGCTCCCAGCCGAGACAAACCTGACGAAAGACTACCGCCCAGATCCACCCGATCGCCGCTTCGACCAGAGCTCGATGATCGCCTTGTGTTCTTTCGGCAGGCGGGTTGTACGGAGAAGAGTATCGACGGCCGGCCCGAGTCGGGGATTGAGCTCGAGGGCGTAATCGAGGTCTTTCAGGCCGTCTCCGTGGTTACCTTGAACCAATCGGATGATTCCTCGATTCACGTATGCGCCTGGCGAGCGGGGCTGGAGTTGGATCGCGCGATTGAAGTCGCTCAGGGCACCCTCTAAGTCTCCTTTCGCATACAGGGCGCCACCGCGAGTTTGATAGGCTGCTGCAAGTTGCGGTTCAACCTGAATGGCTCTGCTGCTGTCGGCGATGGCCCCATCCATATCACCTTTCCTGGCTCGTACAGCCGCTCGATTCTGGTACGCTTCAGGAAGACTGGCGTTAAGTTCAAGCGCTCTGCTGAAGTCTGCCACAGCCTCTTCAAACATGCCTTGGTCCGTCCAGAGATTCCCCCGGTTGTTGTAGGCCGCAGCCAAGAAGTTACGGATGCCCGACTCCACGCAATGCTTGGATGAGCCGGTTCCCGCTCCGATCGCGGCAGAGTAGTCCCTGAAAGCGGCTTCCCGGTCGCCCGAGCTCTGCCGATCAACCGCTCGGTTGAAGTAGGCCTGGGCAAGTTGTGAACAAAGAGATTGCCGGAGCTTGGGCACGATTGCGATCGAGGCCTCAAAGTCCATGATGGCCCCGTCAAAATCCCCTTTCCCCAAGCGGAGGAGACCTCGGCCCAGATACGGTTGGGAAACGTCAGATCGGATGGCAATCGCCTTGGTGAAATCCGCTATAGCTGCGTCGCGATCTCCTCCGGCCGCATGAGCGATGCCGCGGTTGTGGTACGCCTCCGCACATTTCGGATCCAGTTCGATCGCAATAGCGAAATCCGCGGCGGCCAGATCCAATCGGTCTTTCTGAAGCCACTCATTTCCACGCTCGACGTAAGACCGGACCATATCCTTTCGTTCAGGCATTTCATTCGAAGGACGGATATTTCGGGATACATAAAGCTCCCATAAGCGGAGCCGATCTTGCCTTGAGATTGAGGGGGCAACTTCGACATTCTGTCCTGCCGACCACCCCATGCAAAGAGGGAGCAGACCGAGAACAACACGGAAGAACCGGGCTGTCCAGAAAAGCGGAATCTCCATACGATCCTCCTCTCGACCCCCGAACCTCCCCTGGCTTCATCTCTATCCATGCAGGCGCACCGTTTTCGAAAAGCGATCGAGCAGGAACTTCATCCCGAACTGTTCAGCTCGTTAGGAAATGGCTTGCCTGACACGGCGAATGCCGATAGGCGTTGAGGGACACCCGATCGAGAAGTCCAAGGGGCTAGGAGAACAGCGAAGGCGGGCCTTCAGCAGGGACCGACCCCTTCGGGGTCGAAGGCCACTTCCTTGGTCTGACTGGGGGACCTCCTTCGGTCCAGCCCATGCTGAAAGAGTTGCGCATCATGCTCAGTACGCCACCCTTTCAGGGTTGGGCGAACGGGTCAATCGGTTATTCCCAACGCTCGTTTTTTGCTATCTGTGAGTATTAGACTCGTGGAAAGGTCAATTGGTTGGGAAAGCCTGAGAAACCAGGCGTTCCTCCAATGGATCCAAGGGTGACACACCGTATTCTCGCGTCAGGTATGGTCTTCGCTCTCATGATGGGTCTGATCGGCGGTTTTCTGCCGGCTCTCCGGGCTGCGCGTTTCCCGTTGATTGACGCTCTGAGGCAGTGAATTGAAATGAAAGACGACTTGCGCTCCCTTCGGATCAGCATGGACTAACGGGGCGAGTCTTCCAATCAGCGGTTTTCGACGCAATCGCCACCGCAAGGTTTCGCCTCCCCGCAATCAGCTTTGCCCGGCCTGTTCGCGCAGGGCCCGGACTTTTTCAAAGTGGCGGATATCCTTGCCTTCCACCATGAAAACCACCATTTCGGCCACATTCGAGCTATGATCGCCGACCCGCTCGACGTATTTGGCAATTGAGAAAAGATGAGCCAGTGGAGGGATCAGAGTCCGGTCGCGGCCCATAGCCTCCACGATTTCGCTCCAGAGGCGCGCGTGCATCTCATCCACCTGATCGTCTTCGCCAATCACTTGCCGCGCCAGCACCGGGTCTCGATTAACGAAAGCGTCCAGAGCGCGTTTGAGCATTGACTGGGCGAAGACCGCCATGAGCGGAAGGGTAGCGAAGTCGTTAATGGGAGGCTGCTTGAGGATCTCGATCACGTGCTCCGAAATGTCCTTTGACATGTCCCCCACCCGCTCCAGGTCTTTCACGATTTTCAGGGAAGTAGCGATAAAGCGAAGATCCCGGGCGACCGGCTGCCGCCGGGCGAGAATCGAGAGACAAGCCTCGTCGATGCGGATCTCCCTGAAGTCCACTGACGGGTCGCGCAGTATCACTCCCTTCGCCAAAGCAGGGTTGCGGGTAATCAAGGAGTGAAGGGCGTCCCCGATGTTCCGTTCCACCTGGGCGCCGAGATCCAGAAGCGCGTGTTTGAGCTCGTCCAGTTCCTCTTCGAACTTTCTGTCCATGACTATCCGAACCTTCCCGTCACGTAGTCCTCGGTTCTCTGCTGGCGAGGATTGGTGAAAATGACTTCGGTCCTGTCAAACTCGATGATCTGCCCCAGGTAGAAGAAGGCCGTGAAGTCGCTTACCCGGGCGGCCTGCTGCATGTTGTGTGTGACGATGACGATTGTATAGTCTTTCTTCAGCTCCTGGATGAGATCCTCGATGCGAGCGGTGGCGATCGGGTCAAGGGCGCTGGCCGGTTCGTCCATCAGCAGGACCTCGGGTTGAATTGCGAGCGCCCGGGCGATGCAGAGCCGTTGCTGTTGGCCGCCCGACAAGTCAAGCGCGGAGGACTTGAGCCGGTCTTTCACCTCCTCCCAGATCGCCGCGTGTCGGAGGCTCTGCTCCACCTTCGCCTCGATTTCCCTCCTGTCCTTCCACCCGTTAACCCTCAACCCGTAGGCCACATTGTCGTAGATGGACTTCGGGAACGGATTCGACTTCTGAAAGACCATGCCCACCCGGCACCGCAACTGAACGACGTCCATGTCCGGGGCATAAATGTCCTGGCCGTCCAGAAGGATCTTTCCTTGGACACGCGTGCCGGGGATTATGTCGTTCATCCGGTTCAAACAACGCAGAAACGTCGACTTGCCGCAACCCGAGGGTCCAATCAGCCCGGTCACACGATTGGAAGGGATAGTTATCGTGACATCCGAAAGCGCTTTTTTCTCGCTGTAGAAGAAATCCAGATCCTTGGCTTCGATCTTCGGGTCGGAAAGTGGCTGGATCGTATGTTTGCCGTTTTTCTTCGACACGACGTCGGCTGGCAGCTTCATTGTGAATGCCTCTTCTGGTAACGGTTACGGAGCAAAATGGCGATTGCGTTCATCAGGATCAGCATGGGAAGAAGAACAGCAATGGCAGCCGCAGCGTTTGCGTGGAACCCGGCTTGCGGGCGTGAGACCCAGTTGAATATCTGGATGGGAAGCACCGTGAAGGGGGAGAGCAGGCTGTCGGGCACAAAGGCGACGTATGTGATTGCACCAATCGTTATCAAGGGGGCCGTCTCCCCAATCGCCCGAGAAAGACCCAGGATAGTGCTCGTCAGAATGCCCGATAGGGCCATCGGCAGAACCTGATGGCGGATTGTCTGCCAGCGGGTTGCTCCGAGCGCGTACGAAGCTTCGCGGATCGAGTCGGGCACCGTGCGCAAGGCCTCCCTGCATCCAATGATGATGACGGGCAGGACCAGGAGGGCGAGGGTCAAGGCGCCAGCCAGGAGGCTGCGGCCGAGCGCCATAAAGCGAACGAAGATAGCCAATCCGAGAAGGCCGTAAATGATGGAGGGCACACCAGCCAGGTTGGCGATATTGATGTCGATCAAGCGCGAAAACCAACCGAGCCCGAACCCTCCCTTTTCGGCGTATTCCTCGAGATAGATGGCAGCGCCGACCCCCACCGGAAAGGAGAAAAAAGCGGTCAATAGCATGACGTAAAGTGTGCCGACGACGGCGGGCAGCACTCCGGCCCTCTCCGGGAAGCGCGAGGGGTAACCCGTGAGGAATTCCCAGCCAAGGCGTGACAAACCGTCCACGACCACGCTTGTAAGCAGGAGCGCGAGTATCAGGAGTGCACCTGCGAGGATCGCTATGCACACGATCTGAAAAAGCAGTTCTTTCCAAAACCTCGCGCCCGCCGAGCGGGGCAGCGCGGCCGACTGGCTACTCATCGATAGACCTCCCGGAAACGCGCCCTCAACCTCTGGCTCAGGACGTTCAGAACCAGGGTGCTGAGGAAGAGCATCATGCCGACGACGAAGATCGTCTTGTATTCCAGCGTTCCGACCGGAGTATCGCCCATGCTGACCTGGACGATGTAGGCGGTCATCGTCTCGATCGGGACGAGAGGGTTAGCGGTCAGCCTCGGTTGCTGACCGGCCGCGATCGCCACGATCATCGTTTCACCTATCGCCCGCGATACGGCCAGGATGAAGGAGGCGGTTATGCCCGAGAATGCGGCGGGAATCACGATTCGGAAAGAAACCTGCAGATTCGTGGAGCCCAGCGCGTAGGCGCCCTCCCTGAGGCTTCGCGGTACCGCTTGCATAGCGTCCTCGCTGAGTGACGATACGAGCGGCAGGATCATGATTCCCATCACGATGCCGGGCGAGAGGGCGTTGAAGCCGGACAGTCCCGGGAGGAACTTCTGCAAGAGCGGTGTTACGAAAAGCAGCGCGAAATACCCGTAAACCACCGTCGGAATCCCCGCCAGGATTTCCAGCACCGGCTTCACGACCCGTCGCACCCGGTCCGGCGCGTATTCGCTCAGATAGAGCGACGAGAGCAGGCCGGCTGGCAGGGCCACCAGCATCGCGATTCCGGAGATCAGGATAGTTCCAATCAGCAACGGCCAGATGCCGAAACGCTTCTGGGCAAAAAGAGGGGTCCACTCGGTGTCGGTGAAAAAGCTTACGATCGAGACTTCCCGGAAGAAATCGACGGTCTCGAACAGAAGCACGGCGACGATACCGAGCGTCGTGAGGATCGACACACTGGCGCAGAAGAGCAGAAAGAGCTCAATCCCTCTCTCTCGTTTGTTTGCCTTGAAGCTCTTCGGGAGGAGTCTCATTCAGCCGCGCCTGACTCCTTTCTCAGCAAGTCCTGGACGGACACGCCGACTTGCGAGCCTCCGGCGAACACGCTGCCGGTGACCTTTCTTTCCACTCGTCCCTGCGCGAGCTGATAAGCCTCGTCGGGAAGCGGAATGTAGCCGACCTGGCCTACAAGCGCGGGGGCATTCTTCAAGTAGAAGTCGACGAAAAGCGAAAGCTCGGGTCGGTCGAGAGCCTGACTGCGGACGTAGATGAAAATCGGGCGCGAAAGCGGTTGATAGGTCGCACTTTTGACCGTATCAACCGATGGGGTAATGGGCCCGTTCCCGTTGTCCGGTTTGCCGTCATCGACGGGGACGGCTCGCAGGCGGTCCTTGTTCTCCTGGTAGTAAGCGTACCCGAAGAAGCCGAGCGCCAGCTCGTCGGCCGCTATCCCCTGTACCAGAACATTGTCGTCCTCGCTTGAAGTGAAGTCCCCGCGGCTGGCTCCCTCTTTGCCAACGATGGCGCCCGTAAAGTAATCGTACGTGCCGGAGTCGACGCCCGGCCCGAACAGGTGAATCTCCCGATCCGGCCAGTCCGGTCGCACCTGATTCCATCTGGTCACCTTGTTCTGAGCGGAGGGTTCCCAGAGACGTTTCAGTTCCTGAACCGTAATGCTCTGGCACCACGTGTTCCTGGGGTTCACGAGAATGGCGATGCCATCATAGGCGACAGGCAGCTCGATGAATCCGACGTTGTTCTGACGGGCCATCTGAAGCTCGGAGTCCTTGATCGGGCGCGAGGCATCGCAGATGTCGATCTCGCCCCGGCCGAATTTCTTAAACCCCCCACCGGTGCCTGAAACTCCAACAGTGACTTTGACATCGGGTTGTTCCCGCCTGAACTCTTCCGCCATTGCCTCGGTGATGGGGAAGACCGTGCTGGAGCCATCGACGGTGATGCTGCCCGCCACCTTGCTGGCATCAACTTGCGCCTCACCCCCGCCGCAACCGGAAAGGGCGACCAGGCCCGAAAACAGGCAGATGCTAAATAGGCCCGAAAATCGTACTCTCATATTTCCTCCGCTCGTAATAGGATCGAGATGTTGTGTAAGGATTGGATAAAGAAGGTGTGAAGGGACTAGAAATCATCTCAAGCCGGGCTGCACAATCCGAGTCCCGAGGGACGAAGGCCTCGTAGCCCCGGGTGACCGAACCCCGAAGGGGCATAAGCGCTCAAATAAGAACCGAGAGTGGGGGCGTCCCCTGGGAGTGCAGGCGGGACGCCTGCGCTCCCAGGGGACGCCTGCACTCCCAGGGGACGCCCCCACTCTCGGTTCTTATTTGAGCGCTTA
>RPQK01000276.1 GCA_003819755.1 Acidobacteriota bacterium
GGACTCGGCAGTCAGGCGACCTTTCGACACATGCAGATCCTGATCCGCGCAGGGAGAGAACTAGCCGGGCACCAGCCGCTTTCGGAGCTTTTCCAGACCATCATCGGGCTGGCAACCGAGGCGGTCGCCGCGAAACGCGGAGTGCTGATGACGCTCGACGGAGGGGCACTGGCGGTTCGCGCGGCGAAAGGGGAAGCTTTCTGCATCTCCACTGCAGTCCGTGACCGCGTGCTCGAAGACAAGGCATCGCTGCTCGTCCAGGACACCCAACTCGACGAAGCCTTTCGTAGTCGTGAGAGCATCCTTCAGCAACGAGTGCGCAGCTTCATGGCGGTTCCCCTTCAAACGAACGAGCGAGTCATCGGCCTCATCTACGTGGATGTCCCGAATCTCCTGCCTGACTTCACCCGTGATGACCTCAACCTGCTTACGGTGCTGGCCAACGTCGCCGCCGTCCGAATCGAGCGCGAGCGTCTGGCCGAGGTCGAGCAGACCGAGCGGCTTCTGGTTCGGGAACTGGAGCAGGCCGCAGAGATTCAACGAGGCCTGCTCCCTGCAGTCCCGCCGGGAACAACCGGACTGGAAGTCGCCGGCTACAACGCCCCCTGTCGCACGGTCGGGGGCGATTACTACGACTACATCTGTTACTCGGACGGCTCGACCGGGCTGGTGGTTGCCGACGTGGCGGGTAAGGGGATGGCAGCAGCCCTGCTTATGTCGTGCCTCCAGGCTCGCGTGCGTTTGCTGGAAGAAGAACCGGGGCCGCTCGCCGAAATGGCTAATCGCCTCAACCGAAGTATGATCGCCTGCTGCCCGAAGAATCGGTTCGTGACCTTCTTTATCTGCCGTTTCAGCCCGGAGACAGGACAGGTCATTTACTGCAATGCGGGACATAACGCTCCCCTACTGGTGCGCGCCTCGGGCAGGGCCGAGAAACTCGAGGTCGGGGGGCCGATCCTGGGGATTTTGCCGGGGGCCGGTTATCGGCAAGGGGAATGCAAGCTCGCTCCGCGGGACACGCTGGTTCTGTACAGTGACGGCGTCACCGAGGCCGCACAGCCCGCGACAGAGGAAGAATTTGGCGAGAAGAGGCTGGAGGAACTGGTGCGCCAGCATCGGCAGGAACAGGCGTCCATGATCCTCGATAAGATCGTCCAGGAGATCGATTCCTGGACGGCCGGATCGCCCCCGGCAGACGACGTCACTCTGGTTGTAGCCCGCCGAGTCGGGTAGGCCTGGTCGAGTCCGAGCCTACAACTATCCCGGCGTTTCTGTCACAATAATCTCAAGTATTACCCAGCCCGTAACGGGCGTTTCGCCCGATCAAAAGCATAGTGGACTTGCATTATGAATGACCAAACCCGAACGATCCGCGGGTCTGACCGTCGACGGCGTCCTACGCCGGCTTTCTCACCCTATCTTCTCGGCGGACGGCGCCGAGGGCCGCGCCGGGTTGCCGACCCACAGACCAACTACTACTCGGATCATCCCGGCGCACGGGCACTGTTGATTGGCGGGCTGCTGTTCGCGCTCTCCGTTCTCGACGCCGTGCTGTCCCTTCGACTTTTCGCCTCGGCGAAGAGCTACGAGTTGAATCCCCTCCTGGCGATCCTGCTGGAGCACAGCAACCAGGCTTTTCTGGCCTTCAAGTTCGGCATCACTTTCGCTGCTTTGCTGGTGCTGCTGTTTCACTGGAATTTCCGGATCCTTGGCCGGATCCCAACGACCGTCGCCGCTTATTGGCTGGTCGGCACCTACCTGACGCTGATCGTCTACGAAACCGGGCTGCTCTGGTGGTAGTCTTACTCGATGGACGTGCCGACATCATCGAGTCTCCGCCTCCTTGCCCTGTTTTCACTCGTTGCCTGCTCGATCGTCTTTGTTCTTGCGGCTCAGTCCGAGCCGGGCAAGCGCGCTCGCAAAGTGCTTATCGCGCATCGCGGCGCTTCTGCTTATGCCCCGGAGAACACTCTCCCAGCCTACCGCCTGGCCATGAAGCAAGGAGCGGACTTTGTTGAGCAAGACCTCCAGATTACACGGGACGGAGTTCTCGTCTGCCTCCATGACCTGACCCTCGAACGGACGACGAACGTCGAAGAGGTGTTTCCAGATCGTTTCCGGGAAGTAGAGCGGGACGGCCGGAAAGTACGAGAGTGGCCGGTTTCGGACTTTACAGTGGAGGAAATCAGCCGGCTTGACGCCGGTTCCTGGTTCGCGCCGCAGTTCAAAGGGACCCAGGTTCCGACCTGGGATCAGGCGATTGCCGAAATCAAGGGGAAAGCCGGATTGTTCCCGGAGACCAAAGCACCGGAAGTATATGGCAGCAGGGGGTTTGAAATGGAGCATCTGGTCCTGGCCACCTTGCGTCGCAATGGACTCGACAAACCAGGCGCCGATCTCGCGACGCCGGTCATGATTCAGTCATTCAGCCCCGCCAGTCTGAGAAAGCTGCGGCAGGAACTGGGCTGTCTGCTCCCGCTGGTGCTCCTGGTCGACAAACCAGACGAGATGCTCAGCCAGGCGGGACTGAAGCAGGTGGCTGGCTTCGCCAGGGGATTGGGTCCCAGCAAGCGGCTTCTGGCTCAAGACCCCGGGCTGGTGAAGAGAGCGCACGAGGCGGGGCTGACCGTGACCAGTTGGACGTTTAGGACCGCCGCGGAGATGCAGGAATACCTGTTCAACTACGGCGTCGACGCCTTGTTTACCGATAATCCGGACCTGTTTCCGAGAGTGAAAGAAGACTAGACAAGGGACAGAAGGGACAGAAGGGACGCAGGGGACCGAAGGGACAGAAGGGACATCGAATGTCTAGCTCTAGCTCGCTTCTGTCCCTTGTGTCCCTTCTGTCCCTTGTGTCCCTTGTGTCCCTTCTTCTGTCTGGTTTTACCGCTCAATTGCCTGCAGTGCCAGCGCCATGGCGGCTGCCCACGGCAACGCTTTGAATTGACCTGACGCGAGCGCCTCCTCGACCTCAGGCCGGCTCAGCAGAACGATCTCCGGTTCCTCGGCATCGCGCTCGCTGGGCTCAGCGGTTTTGCGTGCACCGAGGGCCATGTAGAAGTGCGCAGTTCCGGCTCCCCGGTTGCTGTCGACAACGAAGTGCCCCAGCTCTCGCCAGTCACTCGACTCGTATCCGGTTTCTTCCTTGAGCTCCCTCTTCGCCGCGCCGATAAGATCCTCTCCCGGCTCGACATATCCCCCGACCACGGCCAGCGAGACCCCCGAAAGCGCGTATTTGTACTGGCGCAAACAGAGGAAGCGGTGATCGTCAGTAACGATTACGACGTTCACGAAATCAGGGGTGATCACCCAGGGCCAGTCTTCGACAACGCTCCCATCAGGCAACTCGACCTGATGGACTTCGAGCGCCAGAAAGCGTCCGTAGGCCAGGACATGTCGGCGTGCAAGGGTGACGAGAGGTTTCATGACTCAGGTTTAGTCAGTCTGCCGCCGGCGCTTTGGCGTTCCCAACTCCATCTCGCTAGCCGCCAGCAGGATCGCACATAGCCCGTGAGCCGAGTTTTGAAGCCGTTTCTTGTTCAGGTAGTTGGCATAGTTTGTCTGCACCCCCATACCCTCGACCGCATCTGAGATTATGGGAGACCCGTCAGGGCCGGCCGATACCTTGGACTTCAGCCCACTCCAGCCTTTGGCCACGACGTCTCGGTATTCACGCCCTATGTATCCCCGGTCCATCCCGATCTTGAGCGCGTAGACGAACATCCCGCTTCCTGACGTCTCGTGCCAGTTGTCCGGCTGGTCACCCTTGTCTACGACCTGGTACCACAACCCGGTTTTCGGATCTTGAGTCTTCTTGAGACCGGCCGCGAGTTTCTGGAAGCTGTCAATCAATTCGCGCCGGCCGGAGTGATCGGTAGGCAGATACGGGAGGATATCAACCAGGGCCATCGCGAACCAGCCCATGCCTCGCGACCAGACTTCCGGCGAAACACCGGTCTGGGGGTCAGCCCAAGCGGCATTCCGGTCGCAGTCCCAGGCATGGCGAAGAAGCCCGGTGGCCGGATCCTGGGTGTGACGGGCGCACAGAGTGGTTTGAAAAACCGCGGTATCAAAACAGGCCGGGTCTTTCCCGAACAGCTGCCCGTACTTCACAAGGAACGGCTCTCCCATGTAAATCCCGTCGACCCACATTTCATCGGGATAGCGCTTCTTGTGCCAGAAACCGCCGTCCGCGTTCTTCGGAATGCTGTCAAAAGCCTTACGCACGTAGTCCGCCGTCTTGTGGTACTTCTCATCCCCGGTCTGCTCGTAGAGGAACAAGAGCAGGATGCCCGGCTGAAGCGTGTCCAGGTTGTGTTCAGGGCCAAGGTCAACACTCCCGTCCTCCTTCACATAGGCGTCGACGAACTGTTTGATATAAGCCAGATAACGCGGATCCCGGTTCTTTTCGTAGACCTTCGAGAGCCCCTGAAGGATGATCCCGTTGTTGTATTCCCAGCCCTTGTTCGTCATCTTCGTGGGGTCCGGCCAATTCGACATGATCCAGTCGCCAAACCGAACGGCGATCGGCAGGTCGGGCGGCGCACCGAACACATTCCGGCCAACGGCAAGGAGAACGAACGCCAAAAGAAGGTGTTTTGTCTTCATAAGGAAGCTCTCGTAACAGACAGGCGCAGATTTTGACTGGATCTGAGATCAGCCAATCCGCAGTCCTAAACCCGCAATCCGTAATCTTAACTGGTGATGGATTGTGTAATGCTTCGGCACGCTTCGAGCAGCTGGGGCGCGAGAGAGTGAGCGTGTTCGACGGTCATTCGAAAACTCGGACCCGAGATGCTCAAAGCAGAAACCATTCTCCCGTAGGGACCGAAAATCGGCGCCCCGAGGCAACGGCCGTTGAGCTCGTTTTCCTCGTTGTCGATCGAGTATCCTCGCTCGCGGATCAGCTCGAGCTCGTCTTTCAGCCCGGCCACGGTCGTCAACGTGAAGGGGGTCAATTTCGGCAGTCCCTTAACCCGGATCAAGCGTTGCAGCTCACGCTCGGGAAGGCCGCACAAAAGGACTTTCCCCAGCGCCGTGGAGTGCAGGTAGCGACGGTTACCGATCTTGGACGCCATTCGGATCCCTTGGGGGCTCTCGATCGTGTTGATGACCACCACTTCTCCCGCGTCCAGGATCCCAAGGTTGACCGTTTCCTGGCACGATTCCACAAGTCGGTCCATGATCGGTTGGGCCGCCCTGATGATCACCTGTTCGTCCGTGGTCCGTCGTTGCAGCTCGAAAAGCTTGCGCGAAACCTGGTATCCCCCCTCGGTGGTGCGGTCGAGATAACCGCGGGACTCCAAGGTCGAAGTAATGCGATAGGCGGTTGGTTTCGGCATGCGGACCGCTCTGGACAGATCCGCGAGGGAAAGGCCGCCTGGGGTGTTCTTGATCGCCTCCAGGATATCGAGAGTCTTGTGCAGGACGAGGACGCCGGAAGATTCGCTGCGCGGAGTTCGTTTTTTCAAGGTGTCAGATCCCGGCCTTTGATTATACGCTTGCTGTTTCGCCATTCGAAATCCCTCTCAAGGAGCCGGTTCGTTGGGGCCCAGAGCGCCCCAACAATTATTTCCCCTCGATCGTCATCTTTACGGGCGACTTCAACCGGGCGGCGAACTGGCTCAGGTACGCCTCCCAGGCCTCGACGCCGGAAAAGTCTCCACTCTTGTCCCAACCGAACCCTGCATAGTAAGAAAACGGCATACCGCCAGGCCCGCGGATCACGAGCAGGTAATTAAGATCATCCTCAGTCGAATCGACGACCGAGGCGGGATCGGCAATGATCCCGCAACCGACGTTACCGTTGTCCTTGATCGGCTCCCAGGTTCGCAACCAACCCTGCCCCTTCTCAACTTTTACGGTTGAACCCGGGTTCCGTTTAATCCCAGCCGCAATCGTAAGGTCCGACTGTCCGGCCATCAGGTAGTGACTCTCGAAGCGGCTGAGATTCTGGCCCGCGTCCAAGCTGATCCGCTTGGTTTCCGCAATTCGGCGGCCATTAGCCACCCAGGCGCCGTAATCCAACTCAAAAACAACCCGGATAGGGCCGTTCGCTAGCACCCGCGACCCCATGAAATTCCGGGCAGTATAAAGCTTGCCGCCTTCCCAAATCCCGCTTCCGCCGCATCCCCGGCTCTTCCCTGCCGAGTAGAAGTCCGCACCTTCGCCGGTATCCGCGTGGTAGTTGTCGACCATATACCAGTCGTTGATCACCAGCTTCCGGACGCGCTTGCACCAGATGTCAACGGTACTGCTGGTGAGCGGCTCATTCTGCCAGGTCTCGAGCGCCGGGCCGTACATCCGATGGGCCACCCGGTCATTCTCCCAGGCAAAGTCATCGAAACGTTCGCGCACGAACCGGCCGTAGGCCTTGAACTGCTCATTGGTCAGGTGCTGAGGGGGCCCGAGCGTTATCGCGAACTTCTTGGCTTCGAGCGGCTTGAAGTCAGCCTGAAAGATCAGTTGCTCCAGCACCCCGTCGCCCGTCAGGTCAACCGCCTGAACAAGGACTTCCCCACCGCCGACTTCGGCCACATGAAAACGCTTCGAATCGTTGGTGGGAAGCAGCCGGAGCAGCTCAGGACCCGACACCTCGATCGTCTCGCTGGGTCTGACAACGTCCAGCTCGTTCTTGACGGTAACTACGACCTGGCCGCGGCCAAAGACGGAAAACAGGACGAGTAGCGGAAGGAAATTGAGCGAGATTCTTTTCATCATGATCGTGACAGCACAAAGGCGCGGAACCGTAATTCCACGCCTTTCCGCGATACTTCCGCGTTATTCCGCGGGATCTAGAAGACGAACTTCAGGCTGATCTGAATACGCCGCGGGTAGTTGACCTGCGTACTCGCGCGAATCTTTCCGAAATTCCCGCTCGACGGACCGGTGTCCGGGGCGCCAAACTGCGGATGATTCAACGCATTCAGGAACTCGGCCTTGAAGTGGAACTCCTTTCCCTCGGTGATCGGGGTCTTCTTTACGAAGGAGAAGTCATAGTTGTTGATCACGTCGGCCCTCAGGAAATCGAAGCGCAACGGGAAGGTCCGTACGTTGCTCCCCAGTTGGAGCGCCGAACTGGTCTCCCACAGACTGGCATCGGTCTTGAACCAACCCTCAATCGACCGCTCGGACTTGGGCAGCTTGATGTCCTCGACATTGCTCCCCTTGAAGATCACGTTGCCAAAGCCGATGGGCGAACCCGTCTGGTAGGAGTAGATACCTGCGAGCTGCCATCCGCTGATGATCCGCGAGAGAACGGCGTTTACGTCACCCCCCAGCGCCTTGCCCCGACCAAACGGGAACTCGTAGATACCGCTGATCGTCAGCCGGTGCGGCCGGTCAAGGTCTGAAATCACCTCGGTCGGACGCGGGTCGGCGGCGTTCAGAAATTCGGTAGCCTGCATGAACTGCGAGTAGGTGTAATTTCCCATCAGGGTGTACCCCTGCGAGAAGCGCTTCTGAATGTTCGTCTGGAAGGAGTGGTACCAGGACCAGCCTTCCTGCTCATCCATATTCACGCTGTCAAAGCCGGGGAATGGAACGAGCAGCCTGGATCGCGCAATGTTCGATCCTGTAAATGTGCCAGTCGCTCCTGCCGGCATGATCGTCTTCTTGGCCACTGTATCGTAGAACGGGTTGGGCACGTTCTGACTCAGGTAGTTGATGGTCGTCTGATCCCGCGTCGGAGCAGTGCTCAGGTACTCGTTCGGAAGGGCATTCAGGTTACGATTTGCGTTGTTGCCGCCCGACTGGTATTCCAGGTGCGTTCCCCGGTTCCCGATGTAGCCGAGCTCAACCACGTACCCGAGACCCAGCTCCCGCTGGAAACCCAACTGCCAGCGCTGCATGTAGGACGTCTGGGGATTCGGGTTGAAGAAGGTGATCCCAGCTCCAAGATTGGTCAGTGTGCCGTTTCCATTACCAATCGGTTCGACAACGCCGTTCGGGTAGGGATTGGTGAGATTCGCAGTAAAGTGCAAACCATTGTCGGTCGTCGCGATGAAGTTGGTGTTCTGGCTGAAACCTGTCTGAATGACATCGCCACGACGCTGGCCGAGGAAGCCGAAGAAGATTCCATAGCCGAGTCGCAAGACGGTCTTGTCGTCCAGCTTGTAGGCGATGCCGACGCGCGGCATGAACTGCTTCGTCGGGGAATTCCACAAGGCACGTGGCTGTCCATTCAGGCCGGCGAAAAGCAATCCGCCCCGCACGTTGAACTGGTCGACAGGGACCTCGGACGTCGGGTTCTTGGCGTAGATCGCCCGCGCCTGGGCCTCGATCGGCTGGATCACGTTGAAATCGAATCCCCCGACCGTCCGGTTAAACCGCTCGGTCAAAGCACCCTCGTACTCGTAGCGCAGGCCCATGTTCACCGTCAACCGGCTATTCATCTTCCAGTCATCGTGGAAATACACGCCATAGGAAGTGGACTGTTCGGCATAGGAAGCCGAACGAGTAATGTACGTGTTGCTGTGGCTCGGCAGGCCGAGCAGCAGGGTCGCGACCGACTGCCCGAGACTGTTCGGCGCTGCGGTTGAGTTGTCGAAGGGCCCACGCACCCAGCCGCCATCGAAGTTGAACCGGCCGGTCTCGTCGGGGGAGAAGTTCCGGTTTGTCTCGCGATAGGCACGGAATTCGAAGCCCGTCTTGAAAGCGTGAGAACTGACAATCTTGTTCAGCGTCCCGATAACCGAGTGGGTATCATTGGGACGGTAGTAGCCCGTCCCCTGCGTTCCCTGATAGCTGGCGATGTCAATGCGCGGAAACCGTCGGGTGTCAGGGGAGATCAAATCGTTGTAGGCCTTCGAAAAACCAAGGGTCGTCAGGTCCATCTTCCCGACCGATTCCGAGTTTCCTGCGTCACCGCGGATGAAACGGTTGTAACCGTAGCGCAGGTTCATGACCGTCGTCGGGTTGAACGTGTAAACGTCATCGAAGGTGAACGCCCGGGTGAAGAACTGGAACTCGTTACCC
>RPQK01000277.1 GCA_003819755.1 Acidobacteriota bacterium
AATCACCGCCGGGTATGATGTCAATGGTGACGGGGTGGGTGGCGACCGGCCGTTCCTGAAGAACACGTCGATTCTCGGGCTGAGTATCGACAACCCTCGCCTGGATCCGGCGACAGGAAAGCAGGTCAGTCAGGCGTATATCCAGCCGACCGATATTTATCCTAACGCGACTACAACTGACCGGATCTTCCTGCCGGGTGTTGGCAACCAGGGAGACTTGGGACGTAACACCTTTTTTGCGCACGGCGCCAACAACACGGATATTCAGTTCTCGAGAATGTTCCGTGGCTGGGGCGAGGGTCACACCATCTACTTCCGCGTTGAGTTCTTCAACTTCTTCAACCGGACGCAGTGGGGTTATCCGAGCCTGGGTGCTCTGACTGCCGTGAACACGTTCATGGCAATTTCAGGAGTGCGAAGCGGAACGATGCCGCGTTACGGGCAATTCGCGATTCGGTATACGTTCTAGACCGTTCACCGTTCTTCCGTTCACCGTTCGCCGTTCACCGTTAAAAGCTTTTCGACGGTGAACGGAAGAACGGTGAACGGTGACTTTACTTCACAAATCCCCGGGTTTTCAGCCAACTGCGGCAGGCCTCCGGCCAGCCTGATTCCGTTGCCCGGCCTTTGGCCAGGCCCCCGTTCACCGTTCTTCCGTTCACCGTTTTCCGTTAAAAGCTTTTCGACGGTGAACGGTGAACGGAAGAACGGTGAACGGTGACTTTACTTCACAAATCCCCGGGTTTTCAGCCAGCTGCGGCAGGCCTCCGGCCAGCCTGATTCCGTTGCCCGGCCTTTGGCCAGGCCATACCCGTGCCCGCCCGTCTGGTAGATGTGCATCTCGGCCGGCACCTTGTTCTTCAGAAGTGCCTGGAAATAGAGAATACTGTTCATGGCCGGAACACCGGTGTCATCGGCTGAATGGACGAGGAAAGCAGGCGGGGTCTGGGCCGTGACCTGCAGGTCGTTCGAGAACCGCTCGACTTGGGCCTGCGAGGCCTCGCTTCCGAGCAGGTTGTTTCTGGATCCGCCGTGGTAGTAAGGCGGCTGCAGGGAAATGACAGGGTAGAGAAGTATAGAGAAATCCGGGCGGGCGCTGGTCGCGTCCGTCGGGGTGTAGACGGCCTCGGAGAAGTGCGTGGAGGCGGTCGATGCCAGGTGCCCACCGGCGGAGAATCCCATAATGCCGATCCGATTTGGGTCGAGTTTCCATTCGGCAGCCCTCCGCCGTACAATGCGGATCGCCTCCTGCGCATCCTGCAACGGCCCGACTGATTTGTCTTGCATGATTGCGTCGGAAGGCAAACGGTACTTGAGAATGATCCCAGCCGTCCCCATTTCATTCAGCCAGGCGGCAATATCGTAGCCTTCGTGGTCTATCGCAAGGACGCCGTATCCGCCGCCGGGACACACGACCACAGCGCTGCCGTTGGCCTTTTCCGCTGGCGGCAGGTAGACGAGAAGGGTCGGATCGGTCACCCTCACCACGCGGGGCTTGCCTGCCTGGTCCATCCGGGTCTCTTCGCGGTAGTTCGGATCCAATTTGGCGCCCGGGGGACCATCGGGCCAGACTTTGATTGTTGTAGTTTGGGCGTTCGCACAAAGAGTGACCAACATAAGGACCAGCCCAGCCATGAAGAATCGAGCCATTCAGCATTTCCCCCAAACAAATCCCGGATGCCGGCGCTCGTACTCCCGGGCCGACTCGGCGGTGATCTTGTGCCACTTAACGCCGTAATGGGCGCCGACGATCGAGGCCAGGGCGCAGCGGCACAGGTCGGGATCCACTTCTGCTCTCATTTGTTCGAAGACTTCGTACGGGTCGCGCTCGCGGAACTGAGAGACTGAGCCGATTCCGATTTTTCGCAATTTGGCCGCAATCACGCGGCCGACATTCGGCAAAGACTCGAGCTTCTCGTTGCTTGCCATTTCGCCCCCATAGCAACTTCTCAGTCGATGGTGAAATCGAACCCGCGGCCGGAAATACCCTTGTCCGCGTCAGCCGACCCGAGGATGTAAATGATGTACTCTCCCGCCTTCATCGGAGCCCTCGGTGTGATTTTGAACACCCCGGGCTCGAGCTCAACGGAATCGGTTTGCTGGATGAGCTCGAATCTCAGTCCCTGCTTGGACCCGACGATTCCTCCCTTTGACCCGATCTCGACTTCGCGCCGGTCTTCCTTGGCATCCATTTGGACGATCACATAGTCGTCAATGCTCGCATCAGGGGGAATCGTTACACGGAAGGTGGGCTGGCGATCGCGAATCAGAAGTTTTGAAGTGGGGCCGAGAAGGTAGGCTTTGTTCTTGGCGCTTTTGATTCCTACCGTCAGGACGCTTCCGAGCCGGCCGCCGACTTTTCCTTGGGCGATTGTCCGCAGCGTCATCTTTTGCGGATCCCCGTTGTCGGGGATCCAGTACGCCCCCTGTTCCTTCGGTGCTGGTGCCGCTGCGGCTGCCGGTGTCGTGGAAGCCGGCGTAGTCGTCGCGAGCGGGTTCGGGTTTCCAGGAGTCGCCGCTTTCTGAGCGCAGTTGCTTGGGTCCATCATGCACTTCAGGACTTCCGTCGGCAACCCTTCCTTTCGAAGCCGGATGAGCTCGTCCGAGCTCAGGTTGAAGTTGGTCTTGGACTGCTGAATTTTCAGCATCACGAGGTCTGGCTCCAACCCGGCTTTCATCAGCCCGAGCACCTTGTCGTTGGTCAGGACTTCCTCAGTCCCCTGGGCCAGGGCGGCCGTGGGCCCGAAAAAAAACAACAACGCGAGCGACGCCGAAAAAACGGCGAGAAGAACACGCATGGAACCTCCCCCTTATCGTGCCGCATTCTAACATTCAGGAACGCGCAGTTACAGAGCCGCAAGCCCAGCGGCTCTGTAAACCGCGCGGGGCTTACCTCACGACCGCGAAGCGGATGCCGGCCATGAACGTTCTCGGCAGCCCGGGGCGCAGGCCGGCCGGATGGCGAGCCGCAATGTAGGTGCTGTCCGTGAGATTCTCGATGGTAAAGAAGAGCCGGGTGCCTTCTTCGGTTAGGCGGTACTCGGTGGTCAGGTTTTGGACAATATGGGAGTCGGTGCTCTCGAAGGGAGCCAGCGGTCCTTGCCCCGCATGGGTCCGCATCCGCGCAACGTAGCTGGATTCCCAGTCTATTCGCCAGCGTGACCGTGCGAATCCGACCCCGAGGTAGAGCTGGTGCGGGGGCAGGTAGGGCAACCGGTCTCCCTTCGTGACCGCCCCCCAGGGCTCGAACTCGCTGACGAAGCTGTTCTGAAACTTAGCCTGACTAGCCGTATAAGCCATCCTGACCGGCAGGGCGAAGTGAAAGGGGAGTGCCTCCCGCAGATCGTATTCCAGAGATGCTTCAAACCCGCGTGTATTCACCCTGCCGCCGTTGAACAGGTCTCCGGTCCCCTGGCCGCCTCCAGATAGCGTGTCGCGGCCGAGCAGGTTGCTGTAGCGGTTGAAAAAGAAGACCAGTTCGCTGCGAAGCTTTTTGACGTCAACGCGGGTCCCCCACTCGTAGTTGATACTGCTTTCCGCTTCGGTCTGGTCGGTACTCCCCGGACCGGGAGGAGCAAAGCCGCGATGGACTCCGCCCAGGAAACTGACATTGGACGAGAGTTGGCAGTTCACACCGAGACCCGGAATCACGACCTGCAACTCGTTCGTCCTAACGGTCGTGGGGCCAGTCCGCGTGGTGTCGGTTTTAGCATAGTCGGAACGATCGAGTCGGATCCTCTCGTAGCGAAGGCCGGGCACGAAGGTCCACCGGCGCCAGTCGAGCCGATCTTGGACAAAAAAAGCGTAAGCAGCTGCGTCATGAACCCGGTTCGATTCGCTCCCCGGTGTCCCGGCGCGGGTTAGAAGCATCCGTCCCCCGAGCATTTGGTAGAAATCGTCGTGCTGAAAACGGTCTTCCTGATCTTCGTGATATCGGAAACCGATCTCGATCTGATGAGCGGAACGGCCGACCCCGGATCGGAGGCCCAGGAGCGTCTGGACACCCTGCGAGTAGTAGTGCCGGTTGTTGGCTCGAACACCCAGCGCATCAATGTCGCTGTCGCTTCCGCGCAGGACGGACAACTCTGTTGAGTGGAACTCCGGATCGCGCAGGATTTCGCCGATCCCCGGCGTGCCAACGTTCCCCAGCTTGTACCAGTTTCTGCCGAAGGTATGTCGGTAGACGCTGGTGGTGAGATCGAGCCGCTCGGAGAGGAGGATGAAGTGCTGTGCCTGAAACTGCCGGAAATCGGAACGGAAATGATCGAGCTGAGAAGCGGCGTAGCGCCGCGACGGCGTTTCGCGGAAGTCTTCTTCACTGAGCCCCAGGTAGGTCTCATCGGCGTCCTGTCTGGTCCTTCCCACCTTGACCTGGAGCTGCTGGTAACGCCTGTTCTCGGCGGCCGTGTTTAAGCGGAATTTGAAGAGATAATCGTGAACCGTGAAACCGCTCGGGCCTCCTCCATCCAGCTCCTTGAATCCGCTCGACTGGATCTGGTACGTCTGGCCGAGCCAGCCGAAATGAGTTCCCGAGTCGCCCGCACCGACGAGCAGGTTGCGGGTGCCGAAGGAGCCCAGCACCACATCTCCTCGCGTTTCGAACCGATCGGGAATCGGCGCCGAGATCAGGTTCAGAGCTCCGCCGTGTGTCCTCGGG
Organism: Acidobacteriota bacterium; assembly: GCA_003819755.1. Lineage (GTDB taxonomy): Bacteria > Acidobacteriota > UBA6911 > RPQK01 > RPQK01 > RPQK01. The sequence goes on from RPQK01000277.1 coordinate 4,658, forward strand.
CCGTACTTGATTTGGCTGGACCCCTTTCGCACTTCAATGCCGCTCATCCGGGCGGTAACAGGGAAGTAGTAGGCCGCAGGGGCCGCGTACGGCGCCGGGGCAATCAGGATGCCGTCTTCCATGAGGGTAATGTTGGAGCTTCGATCCGTGCCAGTTCCGCGCATGCCGATATTCGGTCGAAGTCCGAAGCCTTCTTCCTCCTGGACGTAGACTCCGGGGACTTTTTGTAGCTGCCGGCCGATATCGCCGAAGGCCACAAATTGCTGGTTCAGAGCCGTGCTGTCCAGGTAACGCGCAGAGCCGGGGATTGAGTCGGCTGTCCGCAAGTCGCCGACCACCATGACCCGCTCCTGCAGCCTCAAGCCAGGGTCCGGGGAGAGAATGACCTGGAGCTCGCGAGACTCCCCGCCGGTCAGTGACAGGGTCTGAACGACCGTAAGGTGCCCTGGATTGACCGCCCGGATCTCGTAATCGCCCGGAGGAACACCCCGGAGATCGAACTGGCCCACTGCGTCAGCGGTGATACTCGTTTCGAATCCGGATCGGCTGGCCAGTGTCAATTCGGTGCCGGGCAATGGCGAACCTTCCGGGCTTTGCACAATTCCGCTGATCGAACACTCCGGCTTCTCTCCGCTAGAGCGGAGGGGGACGATGGTGGAAAAGACAATTAAGAAAGCCAGGCTAGAACGACGACGCAGGTAATCATTCACAACTCCTCCTCGCTAAGTTAGGGGAACCTAACTTAGCCGGCAAAAAAAAGTCAGGCGCGATCTGCGGGTTTTGTCCCGCATTCTCCGCTCTTCAGTTCACAGTTGGGACAGTGGCCGCCTGCCAGTCGTTGCTGCAAGTACTCCTGGAAGTGCTCCATGATGGCGTTGACGTCAAGATTGCAGTGTTCGAGAAAATCGAGAAAGAGGTGCAGGCGTTGCACGGTTTCGGAGCACAAGACGTGCTCCAGTTCGCACGCTTCCCGGCTCGTGTTCGTCGCGTCGACACCGAGAACCTCGCTCAGAAACCGTTTCAGGATTTCGAAGCGGGCGGTCACTTGTTTGGCGACGGTACGACCCTCCTCGGTCAAATGGACGGCGCCATAACTTTGCTGCACCACCAGCCCTTTCTGCTTGAGCGAGTGCAGGGCGCCGGAGACGCTCGGCTTCTTCACGTCGAGGGCAGAAGCGATTGCCTGGACCCGGGCCGGCTGCCCGTCTTTCTCCAGGCTCAGAATCGTCTTCAAATACATCTCCATGCTTGGAGACAGCCGGTCGGCCATGTCAGCGTCGCCCTCGTGTTAGGAAAGGCTAACTTTTATACCGGCGCTTTGTTGGTGTCAAGCGGAGTTTTGGAGATTTGGGATTTCAAGGCAGTGGCACCCAGGCCGGACAGAGCCGCAAGCGTAGCGTTTTTCAGCGGAGCGCGTCGGATGCGAACAGTCAGTGCCCAACCGAGCTTGCTGGGTGCCGACTGCTCGCATCCGACGCGCTCCGCTGAAAACGCTATGCTTGCGGCTCTGTAAGGGACTGCCGGTGCTACAGCACTAGCTGCCCGTTGCAGGTCAGATCGGCGACTTTCCAGACAATGTAGACCTTGTGCCCGGAACCGGGGACGACAAATTCCAGTTTCACCTGCTTGTCCTGGGTCCCGACGACCGGCTCTCCGTTTATCTGGCGGGGGAAGATGAGCTTTGCCCCGGTGCCGTCCGCGGAAGGAGGGACATAATCCTTCAGGTTCACTCGGCCCACCCGGTCGCTGATCAGGTAGGCACGCTGGTCGAGAGTATCGCGCGTGGCTTGTCTCAGTTGCCGGTTCACCTCCATCAAAGTCTCTCGATGATTCGAATCAAAATCGACGGAAACCACAATATCCGAGCCGGCCTCTGCTGCAAGTGACGAGAACCGGGCATCAAACTCCTGCTTCTCGTCAGCCGTCATCCGATCGTAGTTGTTGTCAAGGCGCAAGAGACGCAGGTACGCCTGGCGGACCGGAAGAGCCGAAAACAAACGTGCCGTATAGCGGTAGAACAGCTCCTTTTCGCCGTGCATGCCGGATCCCTTCTCTCCGGCACCGCCCAGAGCCGCCCGGGCACTGCGCTCGCTCGAGCCCATGGAGGCATTTTCGTCCAGTGCCGCCGAGGTGGCCGCATTGGCAAGGGTCATTTGCTTGGACCATGCTGAGTCGGTCACCACCTTTCGGGCCTGTTTCGCGTTCCATTCCGAGAAGGGTTTTGTGCAAAGGTCATCGCCGCAGAGGGGTAGCAGCCAGAGAGTCGATATGAGTGCGTACCTGATCAGTTTCATGTCGTATCCTCAATACTATTGATGCCGAAGAAGTGCCAAATTCTCACACAGGTGCCGGTGGACCGCAAGCTTGCTGAAAACCGCTTCGCCTGAGGCACGGTAGTGTTATCTTAGGCACACTTATGCAAATTCTGGCACTTCTTTTATTGCTTTCTGGCTTGCAGGCGCCGCAAAGTCAACCGCAACCCACGCAACCCCAGGTTCAGGGGGCAGAATCGGAAAGGGCAGCAAGACCGGCGGAGCAGGCAAGGCCCGAGAAGGAACCTCCTGAAGAAAAGCCAATCGAAACGAAACACGAGATTCAGGTCAACGGACGCTCGCTCAAACTTACGGCAACCACGGGCATGATGCCTTTGAAGAACGAGAAGGGAGAGACCGAGGGGCGGGTCTTCTTCATCGCGTACGTTGCCGATACCAACCAGGGACTGGGAAGGCGTCCGCTCACATTCTCGTTCAACGGCGGCCCTGGTTCATCTTCCGTCTGGCTTCATCTGGGTGCCCTGGGACCCAAGCGCGTGAAAATGCTGGATGACGGTGGGATGCCGTCTCCGCCCTATCAGCTGGTCGACAACGAGCATACCTGGCTCGAGGTGACCGACCTTGTCTTTATCGACCCTATTGGAACCGGATACAGCCGGGCGGCCAAGCCGGAGCTGGGCAGGAAGTTCTGGGGCTTGCGGGGTGACATCGAGTCAGTAGGCGAGTTCATACGACTCTACCTGACTCGTTACGAGCGCTGGAGCTCGCCGCTCTTCCTGGTCGGCGAGAGCTACGGGACCACGCGAGCGGCAGGTTTGGCCGGGTATCTGGTCGAACGTTCAGGGATCGCTTTTAACGGCATCATGCTCGTCTCTTCGATCTTGAACTTCCAGACCGCGGAGTTCGACAAGGGAAACGACCTGCCCTATGTTCTCTTCCTGCCCACCTATACCGCCACCGCCTGGTTTCATAAACGGTTGCCGGCCGACCTGCAGGCAGACCTGAAAAAGACGCTGGCGGAAGTTGAACGCTTTGCCGGCAGCGAATATACGTTGGCGCTTGCCAAGGGGGACGCGCTGTCTGCCTCCGAACGGACCGCCGTCGTGCGACAGCTCGCCCGCTTCACCGGTCTTTCCGAGAGCTATATCGCTGCGACTAATCTGAGGATCACGCAACCGGGATTCTGCAAAGAGCTGTTGCGTGACCAGAGGAGGACGGTCGGGCGGCTGGACAGCCGGTTCAAAGGGATCGATGAAAAGGCGACGGGAGAACGCCCCGAGTTCGACCCGAGTATGGCCGCGATTCGTCCTCCGTATACGGCGATGTTCAACGACTACGTGCGCCGCACTCTCGGCTACAAGACGGACCTCAACTACTACATTCTGGGCGGCGGAATCACCGGACCGTGGGAATTCCCTCAAGGCCAGTTCGCGGACACAAGCGAGTCCCTGCGCTCGGCCTTTTCCAAGAATCCGTCGATGAAGCTCTTTGTCGCCTCCGGGTACTACGATCTCGCGACGCCATACTTCGCGACCCGCTACACTCTGGCGCACATGGGGCTCGACCGCAGCCAGCTTTCCCATGTCTCGACCAGTGATTACCAGGCGGGACACATGATGTACATCGACATCGGCGAGCTGGCCAGGCTGAAGAAGGATGTTGCGGCCTTTATCACGAGCTCGCTGCAGTAGCGGTCGCGGGGTAATCCTTCACTCCCCGTATTGCTCCGCTCACCTGCCCGGAACGACCGCTCGTCGAATACCAGGTGCCGTGCGTCACCCAACGTCCGAAAATAGAGAGTGAAAGAATGAGGAGGGCACCATGATGGAGCTAGACGCCCAGAGTCTGGTCGAGCGGGGTATTCACGAAAGGCACGGAAAGCCGGCCGTTCCGCGTTTCGCACCTTTTGCCTGGCGGGTGATTTCGCTGCAGATGCTCACGTACTCCATCTGCGGGATTCTGGCGTTTTTCACCCTCGGATATGCCGAAGCCTTCGAGAAAACGGATCTCCGGTATTTGATGCTGCCAACCGATTCGCCCTGG
>RPQK01000278.1 GCA_003819755.1 Acidobacteriota bacterium
AGGCCGGGACGGTTGACGTCACAGTGAGGAATTTTACCGATACCGAGATGAGTGGAACGCTGGAGCTGACCCTCACTCAGGAACTGGACCGGTCGGATTCCCAGCCGGGGGTCCCCATCACGGTGCCGGCCGGTCAGACTCTTGAGGTGGCCCTGCCGTTTGCGGCCCGGACGGATGAGTATGGGTGCGAGGCACGGGTTCGCTTGACACAAGGGTCCAACGTGCTGGATGAAGCAAGTGACGTTTTTTCGGTGAGCGACAACGTCTTCCGGGTCGGCCTGGAGAGTGGGGGAACAGGCGGGCTGACGATCTCGACGAGCTCAGCGTATTCCGATGGGGAGTCTATCGCCCGTGACGTGGAGAATTGCCGGGCGAACTACTCCAACTGGTGGGAGAAGATGTTCTGGGCCCCTGACGACTGGGGTGACCTGACGCCCGAGACAGAAGAGTGGATGAGCGGTCAAGTGGGGCGATGGGAGAACGCCAATCGCATCCGGGAGTTCATCGCGGCCGCGAAGCCGCACGGCATCAAGGCCATCACCTACGTCCAGAATTCGGCCAAGGGCCCCCCGGGCTGGGGGCTGCTGCGACAGCACCCAGAGTGGTTCTATGCCAGCCCGCAGGGCATTCCCGCCAGCTGGGGCTTCGATGCCTGGGATCTGGCCCATTGGAACGACTTCCGCCACACGGACGTGCCCAACCCTCCGTTCGCTGCCTGGCAATGGCCTGTCTGTCCCGATTTGCGCCAGCCTGCCGTGCTGGAGTGGGGAATCAAAGAGCTGATTGCCTCAATGAAAGACTTCGGCTGGGATGGGGTGCGATTCGACGGGCACTTTACGGCGGGTAACGATGCCCTCTCCACAGCCAACATGCAGCGCGTCAAGCAGGCGATGTGGCAGGAGAACCTGGGCTTCCTCTTTGGCTTCAATTGGGGCCTGAGCTTCGGTCATCAAATGTGGGGGACTGCCATAGGCCCGATGCTCGGCCTCGAGCACGAGTTCCGCGAGTCCATGGCCGGAGGCGGGGCGTACGTCCAGGAAGGAATCAACTACTGGGGCTACAGCCCAACTGACACGTACCACTTGTGGTCGCACTATGCCACTGCCGAGGAAGCCAACACGCGAGGCGTGCACGCCCTGGGGGGAAGCTACCACTTCATCTACGCCCTGGCCAGGCTCAACCCGATTGACCGGCTCTACAAATTCGCGATCGGAACCATGTGCGGGGCGCATCCCGTCTATGGGGGCCATTTTCAAGCTCCTGGCTGCCCGAGCTGGGGGCGGTTTCTGACCCGATGGTCCGGCCTGGTGTGGGACGCCGAGTTGCAGCCGGTCTCAGACGGTGACGTGAACGTGATCGCCGACGCTCCGCTGCTCTGGCGCAACTGGGCCAAGCAGCGGGTGGTGGACCAATCCAGCCGCCAGGTGGTCGTGCACCTGGTGGACCCGCAGGTGGACGACCGGATCGACGTCGTCGACGACCTGCTGCCCCCTCCCGTGGCTAACATAGCGGTGAGAGTCAGGATTCCCGACGGCCAGGGCGTGACAAAAGCGATCCTGCTCGACCCCTGGCAAGGCGACCAGCCGACCTCGCTGGAGATCACGCGCGACAGCGGCATCGCACAGGTAACGGTCCCCAAGGTGGAGGTGTGGAGCATCGTTGTGTTCGAGCTCTCCGGGACCTTTGCTCCGCCGCCTCCGCCTGGCGAGCCGTTCACAGAAGCGCCTGATCCCGCGGAGGTGGAGGCCGGCCGGCTCACTCCTTACCCCGTCGTAGGGGCGCCATTGACGCCGGACGAACTGGCCGGACACAGGCGCTGGCTGTACGAAACCGATGCCGGTTACAACTCCGTGGGAGCTCATGGGGTCCTGGACCCGGATGCCGACAACGGCATGGCCCAAGTCCGCGAGAGCAATGAGACTTGGGTCAACATCGGACGGAACTGGATGGGGTCTCTCCCGCCGGGCCGCTACGTGGCCAGGATGCGGATCAAGCTAGAGGACAGGAACACGCCGACTCGTACTCAGAGTATGCGCGTGGAACTGTATCTCCCGCACCGAGGGGAACTGGTCACCTGCACAAACTATGCGACTGAGGAGTTGGCATTGTCGTGGGGATTGCCTCCGGAGCGGATACTGATCGCAGATGGCATCTATCACTACTATGACTTGGCATTCGAGCTGCGAGAGTCTCTCTATATCATGCTCGTTGGCAAGGCCGAGGTCTCCGATCCGGCCGGCACACGCTTCTTGCTGGACCATATTCTCATCGAGCTGTGGGAGTCATACAGCGACGCGATGCTCGACGCGACCCCGCCGCCACCACATGCGGTAGAGGTCGGCGGCGCCCCCGGCCTGGATGTCCTGGTCGTCAACGGGTTCACCTGGGACACCTTCCGATTGCCTCAAGTATGGGGGGCCAAGATACGCGTCCAGGAACTGTGGTGGCGGGATTGGAAGCCCATGGACGATTTTCCGCAGACCCTCGACGGTCTTAGGCCGTACGATGTGATCGTCCTCGCCGACATGGACGTTGGCCTGCTCGGTCTGGAGGCGCGGCGTGCGGTGCGCGACTACGTGGCCGCCGGTGGCGGTCTGGTGCTCCTGGGCGGGCCGTATGCCTTCGGTCAGGGGGCCCTCGCCGCGACGTACGTGGAGGATGTCCTTCCCGTCTCGGTGAGCGCCGTGCCGGACCTGCAGCAGACGGCCCATCCGCTGGTATTAACGCCTGCGCCGACACCGTTGATGAGCCGGTTCGAGATGAGCCTGCGGGCGCAACGACCCGAGGTCTACTGGCGGCATCTGGTGGAGCCGAGGCCGGGAGCGGAGGTACAGCTCCGGGCGGGTTCGGAGCCGGTCCTGATCACAGGTTCCCATGGGAAGGGCCGGGTAGCGGTCTTCTCCGCGACTGCCTTGGGCACACCTGAGGCGGGTCACCTGGCCTTCTGGCAATGGGACACCTGGCCGGCACTACTCGCCGACGTGATCTATTGGTCCGGCGCCCTGCCAAACTATGCCGAACGACGTGATCGTCCTCGCCGACATGGACGTTGACCTGGTGAGTCTGGAGGCGCGGCGTGCGGTGCGGGGGTCCACAGGGAAGGGCGTGTGGGGCTGATGGCGTAAGACGGTGCTGATGTCCCTGCGATCTTTTTGTTCATATTGTAGATCCTTGGACGTCTTAGAGGTTGAGGAGATAGTCTGGCCGTCTCATAGGCCGGGCGACGGCTCCGCTGTTTGATCTGCCGATCATCTCCTCGCGGAACGAAAGGGAGGCGAGTAATGCGCGAAGAACAAGGGAGCGGCATGGCCAGTCTCGTGCCCGCTAACGGTGGAGGTGCTCTGGCCTGGCACCGCTGGGTGCCGTACGCGGCAGTTGCGTGGTCACTGGGCTACGCCGCGCTGGGGATTTACTGGATAGTGGGCGGGCGCGGGTTCCCTTATACCGCCAAAACCGCGTCCGATGTCATGGCGCCGTTGCTGGCACGGTTCGGACCGGGAGTGGCCTGGATCGTCGTAATAATGGCAGGAATTCCAGCGGCGGGAATGGGAGCGGCGATGCTGCGCGGGGTGCGAAACCGGGCGTTCCGGCCTCTCTTCACAAGTGCCGGAGTATTGCTCGCCGGCGTCCTCCTGCTGCTGATGACCGGTCTTGGCCTGCTGGTCCTGGTCGGTTATATCCCCTTTGCCGTCCTCGGCCGCTTCCCTGCTGGGAAGGCCCAGGAATACCTGCAGGGTTGGACTGACTGGGGGACGATTCACCAATTGCTGTGTCTTCTCGGCGGGTTCATCTGGCTTGGAGCTACCGTCTGCTATGGCCGCCTGAGCGCGGGCGCCTGCCCGTATTGTGGCCGCCGAGACGGCCCGGAAGGGTGGCAGAGCCCGAACCGGGCGGCGCGCTGGGGCCGGATCGCCGTGTATGTGTCGATGGTGGCGCCAGTTCTCTACGCCTTCACCCGTTATGCCTGGGCGCTGGGATTCCCGCTGGGCATGACCGAGGAGCACTGGCACAGCGGTCAACAGAAGGGGCTATGGATCTCGGGACTCTTCCTGGCGACCTTCGGGTTGGTGGGGGCTGCCGTCACGCTCGGATTGGTGCAGCGTTGGGGTGAAGTATTCCCACGCTGGATGATTGGCCTGGCTCGACGCCGGGTCCCAATCGCGCTGGCGGTAGTCCCGGCCTCGCTCGTATCGGTGTTGGTGGCGGTGGGTGGCATCGTGATTTGGTCCTCCTTACCCCAGATGATCGCCAGGGGTCGCGCGGCAAAGGATATAGATGTCGTCGGGGCAGTAGTGGTCGGGGTCGGCCCCACCTTGCTGTTCCCGGTCTGGGGTGTAGCGCTTGCGGTGGCGACGCTGGCCTATTATTACCGGCGGCGTAAACCGTGCAGCGTGTGTGGTCGCGGTGCATCCACCGAGGTCGGGAAGCCGTCATCCGGTTACCAAAAGAGACAACCTGATGATAAGGAGCAACGGCCTCAACCGGACGCCTACGTTTCGCAGTGAAACGCTGCAGACAGGCGGCCGGCCCGGCCGAAGTGGTCAGGTGATCCTCCGGGGTGAGGCCAAGGCTTGCCGAGCGGACGCGAGGGCTTGTATAAAGAGCTGTGCGAATGCTGAAGCGCCTGTGCTGTTGCATCGTCCTGCCGGTCGTAATCCTCGGCGGGTGCTACCTGCTTCTCCTGAATTTTCCGCAGCCTCTTTTTCGGTGGTCGGTCCAGTCGGATAATCTCCGGCTCTACTCGGACCGCCCTTTTCCGCCTGAGGCGGGAAGGGAATTGCTCCGCTCGGTTCAGAGGAAGCTCGCCTTGTCGCCGCTATATTCAGCCAAGGGTCGGCACGACGTATTTATCTGTAATTCTCCCTGGCGGCGCACGGTGTTCTTCCTGCCCGCCCCTCGAGGAGCCGGAGGGGCCAATTACCATCCCTGGACATCGAATGTGTTTCTCGTTGCGGCGGCGATCGAGCACAATCGGCTGATTAACCGCTCGGGCAAACCGGATGTGCTCGGCCGCAGTCTCGATCATTTCATGACGCACGAAATCACACACACCCTCACCTCTCGCGAGGTCGGCTTGTCGCATTTTCAAGACCTCCCGGACTGGATCAAGGAAGGCTATGCGGAGTACGTCGCCCGGGGAGCAGGATTCGATTACGAGCAGTCGGTTCAGGCGTTCCTGGTGAGCGCGCCGGAGATGAACCCGCCGATACTTGTTCCGTATCGTCGTTATGAGACGCTGGTCGCTTTCTTCTTGAAGCACGAAGGGGGAATCCGGCGGCTGCTGGTTCAACCCCGCTCCCAGGCCGAAGCGGAAGCAGTCCTGCGCGCCGCTGCCGGGGCCCCGCGTCCCTAAGGGCTACCGATTCTTGAGCCGGATCGGATTGGGGGCTGGATTGGGGGCCGTGTCTAAAGAATTTGATTCCGCTGAAAAACCCTATTCCACAGGGAAACCCGAAGAACTCGGCCTCTTTATTTGGCCCACATTCAACGATCGACCGTCCGGGAATGGTTCTAGTGCGGCCACTTCAAGCCGATTTTCGGCAAATCGGAGGTTTTCAGCGCAATCAATTCTTTAGACACGGCCCCAGACATGCCGCTCCCAACATTTCCCTTGACATTCTAGGTATTGTCCGTAAACTGACCTAGAGATTCTAGGGATAGGATGTCTAGGAAAGGGGTCGATTATGCCGCCAACCAGGGCTGAACTGCTTCAAGGAACGCTGGACCTGCTCATACTAAAAACGCTGGCGGCCTCGCCGCTGCACGGATATGCCATCGCCAGGCGCATTCAACAATGCTCGGCCGACGCGCTGGTCGTAGAGGAAGGTTCCCTGTACCCGGCGCTGTATCGCATGGAGGGGAAAGGGTGGATCGCCGGCGAGTGGGGAAAGTCGGACAACAACCGCCGCGTTAGACTCTATTCCCTGACTGCCGCCGGACGTGGGCAGCTGGAAGAAGAGACGGCGATGTGGGAACGCCTGCAGTGCGCCATCACAGCCGTGTTGCGGACCGCTTAGTCGACGAGGGCGAGGACCGATATGAACTGGCTCCAAAAGGCTTGCGTTCGAGTTCGCGGACTGTGGCGCCGGGCCACCATGAAACGCGAAATTGACGAGGAGCTGGAGTTTCACCTCGAGCAATGTGTGGCGGACAACATCGCCGCCGGTATGTCGCCAGAGGAAGCGGTTCGCGAGGCGCGCAGGCGGTTCGGCAATCTGCTCCGCATTCGCGAGGAGTGCCACGACATGCGCGGCACGAGCTTCGGCGAGACGTGGCTGCAGGACATCCGCTTCGGTTTACGGATGCTCCGGAAGAATTTGGGATTGACGACGGTGGTGGCGCTCACGCTGGCGCTGGGCATCGGCGCCTGCACGGCGATCTTTAGCGTGGTGAACGCGGTGCTGCTGCGCCCGCTGCCGTACGAGCACTCTGAGCGACTGGTCCAGCTTTGGGAAGATCCGTCGGGTAACGGACGAGACAAGAACTCCGTCTCAGCCGCACAGTTTGCGGATTGGAGAGAGCAGACCCGCACGACGGAGGGCATCTCCATTATCCGCAGGACGAGCATGAATCTCACGGGCGTTGGGCGCCCGGAGCGGCTGAACGTGCACAGGGTCTCGGCCAGTTATCTGCAGATTCTCGGTATTCGCCCTTCTTTGGGCCGGGGCTTCTTGCCGGACGAAGATCGGCCGGGTCGGAAAAATGTGGCTGTTCTGACTCACCGGCTCTGGCAGCGTCAATTTGGCGCGGAGCCGGAGCTGGTGGGACGGGAGATCCGGCTGGCGGGCGAGAGCTACACGGTGATTGGCATCCTCCCCTCCACTCCGGAGCTCCCACTCGAATGCGATGCGATCGTCCCGTTCGTGTTCGGGACTGAATAGTGGCATCGTTCCAGGGGGGACCATCGGGTTCGGGTCATTGGCCGGCTCAAACCAGGAACAACGATCGAGCAGGCGCGGGCAGAAATGGCGGCGATCACCCGGCGGCTGAAACCCTTTTACCCAACGTGGAAGAAGGATTGGGGCGTCACGATCCTTCCGATGCACGAAGAGATCACCGGCGAGGTCAGCCCCCGGCTTTGGATTTTGTTCGGAGCGGTGGGTTTTGTTCTCATGATCGCTTGTGCGAACGTGGCCGGACTACTGCTGGCCAGGATGGCGGCCCGACGTCACGAAATGGCCGTTCGCCTGGCGCTCGGCGCCGGCCGCACGCGTGTGATCCGGCAGCTGCTGACCGAAAGCGTGCTGCTTTCCCTGCTGGGAGGGGCCTTGGGGGTAGGGTTGGCCCTCTGTTCCGTCCGCCTCTTCACGACTCTGGGCGCGGAAATTTTGCCGCGGGTAAGGGAAATCGGGCTCGATTCTTCAGCGCTCGGGTTCGCACTCGTGACCTCCCTCTTCACCGGGATCTTGTTTGGTCTGGCGCCGGCGCTGCACCTGGTTTGGCCTGATCTGACGGATGCGCTCAAGCAGGAGGGACGAACCGTAGAGGCCGGGGCCGGAGGCCGAGCTCGCGCCGCGCTGATCGTTTTGGAGGTCGCGCTGGCGTTGGTTTTGCTCGTCGGAGCCGGGCTGCTCACACAGACCTTGCTCCGTTTGCAGGCTGTTCCCGCCGGATTCAACCCGCACAATGTACTGGCCATGGACGTTTCTTTCGACGACAACCGGTACCCGTCGGGTGACCGGCGTGCCGTTTTCCTGCGCGAGGTCTTTCGACGAATCGAATCGCTACCCGGGGTGGAGCGTGCGGGGGCCGCGACCACGCTGCCAATGGCCGGATCAACGGACAGTTCCGTCAGAGCTGAAAGCCGTCCCGGTCAGGACCGGTTTTATATCTCGGCGGATTACGACTTCGTGGCCGGGGATTTTCATGGAGCGATGGACATGTCTTTGCTGCGGGGACGCGCTTTTACGGAGCGCGACGACTCCACGACTTCTCCCCGAGTCGCTATTCTGAATGAGGCGTTAACGGCGAGGGTATTTGGGAGCGAAGACCCGTTTGGGCAGCGCGTTCAGTTCCATGGACAGTTTTGGGAGGTCGTAGGTGTCGTCGGTAACGTGCGCAATCGCGGACTGGACAGGGAGGCACGAGGGCACATATATCTGCCACACGCCTTCAGTGGTTTCCCGTGCAGCCTGGTCGTGCGCACCAAGGCAGACCCGCTTGCCCTTACTGAAATGATTCGCAATGAGATTCTCAAACTGGATCCGGACCAGCCGGTCTCAAACGCCCGCACTCTCGAACAGATCATGGCAAAAGCTGCGGGCGAGCGGCGTCTCATGCTGGCGGTGCTTGGACTTTTCGCAATTGTGGCCGTGTCACTCGCGGCGATTGGTCTGTATGGCGTGATGGCCTACACGGTCAGCCGGCGTACGCGCGAAATCGGAATCCGCATGGCCCTTGGCGCTCAGCGGAGGGGCGTGATGTTACTGGTCATGAAGCGGGGTCTTAAACTGACCCTGCTGGGCGTCGGCGCAGGGCTTATCGGCTCACTGGCGCTGACGCACGTTCTGACCCATGTGCTTTTCGGCATCACTCCGCGAGACCCGGTGACACTTGGCGGCGTAGCTGTCTTGCTGGTGGCAGTCGCTCTGCTCTCTTGCTGGTTGCCCGCCAGGCGCGCAACCAGAATCGATCCGATGGGAGCGTTGAGGTGCGAGTGAGAGGCGATAGCCTTGGCGTCTCCCGTGAAGTCTGCTATGGAGGTTCTCCCAGGCGGCAATGTGCTCCCTGGGTACTTCAGCCGTCATCCGCCTCTCTTTCGGGCCCTCTACCTCTAGTGTCCTGAGTCGTAATCGTTGTCAGTACCCGAGCGAGTTGTCGCCACCCGTGGCCCTCGCTACCTATTGCGGCCTTGCGGCGGGTCTCTCTGGCCGGCCGCGCGTAAACTTGTCGAAGACTGTGATGACGGGATGCGCAATCCCGTTTTGATCGAAAAAGCCTCGGCCTCCCACCC
>RPQK01000279.1 GCA_003819755.1 Acidobacteriota bacterium
AAGCCTGCAGCTCGCTGTCCTTTACTTGCCCGGCGTGTTTTATCTTCAGCGGGTCCAGGCCAATCACCGAAGACAGGTCGCTGGTGCTGAGATTCCCGGGTGAAACCGCCGACGGATCGACCCCTTCGATTTCAACCATCTGCTGGTTGGCGGGATCCCACGACGACGACTGCACAGAGGCGAATTGATCTCTCGCGTCGATCAGCGCTTCGAAGTCGAGGAGGTTTTTGCCGTATGCGAGCGAAAGAACAGGCGTGCCCGATCCATTGGGCGCCTTGACGACCAGCTTTCCATCGATCGTGGCGACCAGCAGCCCATTGGCTTCCGCCCTGGTCACGATAAAGTCCCAATCAGTGGAGTAGAACTGGACCATTTGCGGATGGCTCACGTTCGTCGAGCTCACATCGGTCTTAAGGCCGGCCGCCTGGCTGATCTGCTCGATGACATCCGAATCGGCGACATCGTAGAAGTAGGCGCTCTTCCGCCCGACTGTCAGCTTGACCGCCTTGTCGCGACACTCCACGCCAAGCAACGACGGTCTTTTCTGCCACACCCGGAGTCCATGTCGAATGATGATTCCCTTAAAAATGCTCTGTTCGTTGCCGTGATACCCGGCCAGGATCTCGATATCGTTTCCCGGTTTGAAGTCGTCCGAGTTGCTGACTTTGAAGTCCTGGGCGGCTGGGTCGCCGTCCAGAACCCGCAGCTCGGCCGACGCCACGCGGTTAAAGCTGCGTTCCACGATCAGCGCCTGCACCTGGTACTGCGCGCTGATCTCGGTGCCGCCCACCTTGATCTTGAACGACGGGCGGTCCGCGGGCGCCGGTGTGGGGATCAATCGGTCGTCACTCATGCGCTCTCATCCTCTGTCCCGACATCCTTGATGGGCGGAAAGAGAAGTCTCTGTCCCAGCTCCAGCCGGCGGAAATTCTTCAGGTTGTTGTAAGCCGCCACCTGGATATAGCGAGATTCATCCCCGTAGTATTTGTGGGCCAGCAGGGATAAGTGCTCTCCCTGCTCGACAATGTGGACGTGAGTCAGATCAGGCGAGGACTTTCGCTCCTGGGCTACGCGCAAGGCGTCTTCGACATTCTCCGCAAAAGTCGCCTTCACCTTGGAGCGAAGCGGGTAGCCGTCCCGCTTGAAGAGGGTGTGGGTGATTTCAGCCGACTTGAGGACGCACTTGGAGATCAGGGATCCCCAGCACAGCTTCAGGTAGAGGGGACGGTGGATCTCACCGTCGTGCTTGCCTGTGACCGTCAAAAACCGATCGATCGTCTGCTGGACGTCGACCTTGTCGGTCGCCGTTCCGGTCCCGTCGAAAAGAAATTCGAAGCTGTATTCCTGGGGCTTGATCTTCCCAAACACCTGGGGGCTGCCAGTGTCGCCCTGGCCCTGCCGGTCTTGATACTCCACCTCGTACTTCTGGGTGTAGGTGTTCGGGTTGAACATGACCGTGAAGCTGTCAGCAGGCGAGCCCGAGTAGTCGGCCTTCCTGTACGCCTCAATCACCATCTTCTTCAATTCGCCTTCCACGCCTATCTCTCCCGCTGTCGCCTGAGAATCTCCAGGACCTGTTCAACACAGCGGCCCACGAGCTCTTCGGTTTGTTGTTGGGACGCTTCTGCCTTCCCGTTGCCCGCCTTGGCCCCTTCAGACTTGGGATCGATCGCGGCCCGGATGACCAGTTCCTTGATCTCGATGGGCACGGCATTCATCCTTTCCGAAAACTGCGGTAAGTCAGTTCCAGGGACTCCACGGCCAGTGCGTTCTCCTGGGCCTTGAAATCCGATAACGACCATTTGACCGGGTAGGCTCCGATGAAGCTCCAGGATGCAAGGGGTTCGTGCTCTTCGTTTAAGAGCGTCACGGTGATGTCCTTCGGTTCAAAGGCGAAATTCTCAATCGCAGCCCGGAACCATTTGCCGACGTCGGAGTCCTTGATAAAGCCGCGTTTGAGCACCAGGTTGCCGTACTTGGCGCCGGTCGGCACCCGGTGTGCGTATTCGTTAAGACCCCCCTCCCGAAATTCTTCGGTCGCAACCTCGGCGCTCAAGCCCGCGACCTCCTGGAAGCGGTTGTCCTGATCGCTGGAAGCAGCTCCAAACTCGACCTTGAAATGGAAAACAACCGGGATGTCGTACATAGTGGGATCACCGATTCAGAAGAGTCAGACTCGTCGGCGTCCGTAGATCCCATCTCCAGATGGGATCTCGCGGATCTCGGCCCAATCGCAAGGTCCATCAAGAGATGGGACCTACGGGTGCCGGCAACTTTCGCAGCCGAGACCCACCCAAAAAACACCCAAGACTGGACCGCGTCCTACGCGTTCTTGATCGTGATTCCCTCGTGGGCGATCTCAAGCGTCTCGATCGCCGCTTCATTACCGGCCCCCTTAAGGTCGGGCGACGTGATCTTGGTTGGCCAGGCTTTCGCCACCTCCCAGACCATGACCGGGTTGTGCTCTTCGTCAAGGAGACTGATGATGATGTCGCGGCGTTCGGGCTTGTTCATCTTGGTGGCGTTGACCCAGTCGAAGAACTCGTTGTCCTTCGCCATGACGCCCCGCTTGAGCGTGATGTTGCCGTACTTCTTCAGCCCCGGCATCTTGACAGTCGAGAACTCGGGACTCAGCCCGTCCCGGTACTCGATCACCTGGACCTCGAAATTGAGGCCGGTGACCTCGGAGAACGCGAGGAGCGTTCCTCCCCAATCGACTTTGAAATGAAATGAAGGCAGTGGATAGCTCATAGCTCGTCTCTTCTCTCTGCAGGTTTCGCGTTAAAGGTTTGTCTACCTCAACTCCGGCAACGGATCTTTCTACGATTCCTGCATCTTGTGCATGAATCGGAGGATGATAAATTCGGCCGGCCGCACAACAGCCATGCCGATCTCAACGATCAGCCGTCCCTCGAGGATGTCCTGCGCCGTCATCGTCTGCCCGAGGCCGATCTTCACGAAGAAAGCCTCGTCGGGTTTCGCTCCCGCCAGCGCACCCTCACGCCATTTTTCAATCAGATAGTTGCTGATCATGCCCGAGACTTTGGTCCAAAGCGGGGCGGCATTCGGCTCGAAAACGGCCCAGGCGGTCGACTTCTTGACCGACTCCTCGACCATGTTGAAAAACCGCCGGACGGGCACATAGCGCCACTCGTTGTCGTTGCCGGCCAGCGTCCGGGCGCCCCACACCACGGCGGCTCCACGCCCGCTGAAGGTGCGGATCGCGTTGATTGACTTGCCTCCGTTGACGTCGACGTTCAGGTTTTCCTGGTCGAAAAAGTCGATCGGGACGACCGGTCCCCGCACCGAGCTCAAGCTGACGTTCGCGGGTGCCTTCCACACCCCCCGGGTTCGATCGACGTCGGCGTAGACGCCCGCGACGGCGCCGCTGGGCGGCACCTTCGCGAGCTCTCGTTTGATGTTCTCCACCATGTTTCCAATGACAGTGTGTTTCTGATAAAGCGTCTGTTGGGCGAGCTGCGCGTGGGTATCGGCGGCTTCTTCTATGGATGCTATAAAGCCCAGGAGGCTCTCTTTTTCTTTCTTGAAAACGATATCGTCGAGATCCGCGAGGACTGCCTGCAGGGTCTCGAAATGGGTCTTTGCCCCTGCGTCTGAATAGTCTTTGTTGCTGGTCGCGATAGCCGACACCTTCTGACTCAGCCAATTCGTGTCGTCGAGGCTGGAGTAGCGGTTGTTGACTGCGTTTTCATTGGTCAGCCCGGAGTCGACCGCCCCGTCGCTGGGCGCGGTGGGAAGCGCGGTCAAATCCTTCTCGAGCTTCACCAGGCTTTCCAGAGCCGGTTTAAGGGCGCTAGCCGCGTAAGCATCAAGGTCCTTGCTCAAGTTCTTGCCCTTGACCGACGTTTTCCAGCTGGAAAAGCCGTCAATGTCCGGTGACGGCGTCTTGTCCCCAGCCGCGAGATCCCTTACAAACTCCATCAGGATCTGGAACGCCTGGTTGTTCGCGGCTCGCGTTTGTGACGAGTCAAGGCCGTCCTTCAGCTGCTTGTATTCGTCACGTAACGTCGGGGAGCTTCCTGTCCGGTCCTTGACCAGGGCCTCGACGACCTCGTCGCGATCGTTGATTGCAGCTTCCGCATTGCTCACCAGCTCGTTCAGGTCCGTGTCAGAGGTCAGGGACGAGAGCTTCAGTATCTTCTTGGACGACGTTTCCTCGACGCTGTCCCGGATGAGGCTGAAATCGACTTCCTTGGGGAAGGATGAGTAGATCCAGGGGGTGTAGGCTGCACCGTATTTCAGGTTGTTAATTCCGATTTGATCGCGGAAGTCGGCGTAGCTCTGCTTCCATTCGACGCCTGCTTCCCGAAGATCCAAGACAGCCACCCGGTCCTGGAGCTTGGCGCACTGGGAGAGCGCGGCTTGCTGAAGGCTGTAGAAATCGGCTTCATCTGACAATAGTACGGCGTCAGGAAACAAGATGATGGTCGGTTCGTCATACTTCTCGAGTGCTTTCAGGCCTACCCGCAAGCCTGGCTTCTTTTGGGCGTCGTTTTCGTCTCCGGGCGCCACATCCTTGCCGTAGGCCCCGACCGACACGATGTAACAGTCGCCTCCCCCGTTGTCGTAGAACAGCCGCAGGCTCTCGTACATGTAGTAGCGTTTGTCGATCGTTATCGGGTCGACAACCGCCCAGTTGTTCGACTCGTCGACTACGACCTTCAGGGATTTGATCTCATACTCCCCTCCGAAGAGTTCTTTGAACTCCAGGAGGGATGAGATGCGGGTGGGGACATTCGTGAGGTTCTCTCCCTTCTTTTCGGCTTTCTCCGTGTATCCGATGAAGGCCGGAATCGCGGTCTCCACCTCAGCCACAGAGGGCGGAATCAGTGAGATTTCCTCGACGTACACGCCTGGGGTTTTGTAAGTAGCCATGCTTTCACCTTTTTTCAGCCCTGGACGGGCAAGTTTTCCTCGGTCAACACCGATCGCTTCCTAGACATAGACATACATCTCGGACAAGTAACTTCCCTGTGCGGCGCCCTCCTGGAGCGGTGTGGACAAACCCGGCCCCGGCAAAGTACGAATCTTCTTGTCGCTGTGGCGTAGCTCGAGAGTCGGCGGACTTTCGGCCAGCGGCACAGGGTCCCTCGAAGTGAACGTCGCCTTTTCGGATTCACGAACTTCGTCAAACGGAATGCCGAAAATCGTGACCTTGGACAGATCAATCCCATTCGACTGGTAGGTTTTCATGACCTGGTAGCGCCACGTCGTTCGGAGCGCCTCGAGTTGCAGGTGGTACGGTGGTACCGGCTTCACCTCCTGGCCGACTAGAAAACGGTAATCAACGGGCACCTGATCGCTGCCATCCGTCGTAAGGGTGTCGGTCTTGCTGAAGATCTCGACCAGACCGAAGGGACGGCTGTGAGAAAGCTCCGGGTCGTAGTAAATCGTCTGCGTGCCGCCGTGATCGTCCGTCAGCACGTATCGACCGGGCACGAAGTTCCGAACCTCCCCTAGATCAAGCCGATGCTCGGATGTGGCCTCTCCGGGATTCGGGAAACTGAAGGAGGTCCGGTGAACGTGACTGCCAAACAGGTCTTTGATTTCGATCGTGGCGCGATTAACAGGGGCGGCGAAGGAGTATGTGAACGAAGCCCCGGAAGCCAGGCGGATAGCGTTCCCGACCCTTGCTCCGGCGACGCTGTCACTCAAGTGCAGCCGGCCGTCCTTCTTGTCGTTCCTGAGATTGTTGAAATAGAAAAGACTTCCTTGGCGGCGCCGCGGTACCTCGGAGATGCTCTCCACATACGGGTTCACCGCATCCAGCAGAAAGGCAAAACGAAGCGTGTCCTGGCCGATCGGTTTGTGAACGACGGGCGGCTCGCTGTCCGGCTCGATCTCCGTGTAGACCGTGAAACCGTCTTCCTGAGGCCGAAACACCAACCCATACTGCCGGAGTTTCCGCCTGCTCCAAGGGGTCGGCCGGATCACGAAGACTTCGGTGCTCCGGCCTCCCATGTAGAAGGAGTGACGCAGCTTCACTGAAAACAGGGTTGTATAGGCGGTTTTCATGTGTCTATGCGTTGACCCAAATACCTTCAACCGGCGGGATCTCCGCCTGGATTTGAGCGTCGACGATGTCAACAATTCCGACTTTGTACATGACCGAGGGCATGTACTTGGCGCCCAAGGCTCCCCACAAATGGTTCACCTGCTCAAAGGTCAGGGAGAAAATCTCAAAGACCACCCGGCCTCGCCTGTCGGCCAGGGCGGGGATGTGCGAATAGTCGAACGAGCTGCGGTTCTGGAAAAAGGCGATGATGTGAGAGAGGGCCTTCAAAGCTTCCTGATACTTGCCGAGATTAGCGACAAACAGCGCGTAAAGGTTGACCTTCACCTCCGGCCGAACCCGAACTGCCGGCCCTTCGCCGCGCCTCTGGTATGTCTCGACCGACCGGTAAACCGGGTCCTGTTCGATGTTGACCACGCAGAGCACGATTTTGTTCTGCGTCTCGGTGTTCACGTTGCCGTCGGATTTATACAGGCTGCCTGCGACCAGGCGATCACGGTCGATTGCCGGCGAACGCACATTCAGATACGCGTTCAACTCCGAAACGACGTACTCGATGGCCTGGTCGATCATGAATCCCTCTTACTGGTATCTTGCTTGCCTGTGCCCGCTCTTCGGCCGAGCAGGAATTGCGTAGCCTCGGCCCTTTTGTGCCGGTTCAGCGAGAAGAGCGGAGGGGAGGCGGCATTCGTGGTCCTGATCAGAAGACCGCTTTCCACCAGCCACTTGAGTGCCTCTTGGACTCGAGTCACCGCGTGGTGTATTTCCTCCTCCATCAGGCGCCAGCGGGCGATGCCCTCAAGCGTGTCGGCCGCTTCGGGATTTCGCAGGTAATAGCTGACGATCTTTCTCGCTAACTCGGATTCAAACCCCTTCTTGGACAAACTCGGCTCCTAACCGCGAGGCATAGCACGGCCTGGACCAGAGACGAGGCAACGCGTAAGGGCTTATAGAAAAGTGACTTATCGGCAATGCCCTCTCAGTCCCACAGGCGGAGCGGGGGCGTTGATTGGCAGACAATTCGCCGACGAATCCGAGCTAACTCGTTCAATATCAGTTACTTGCCGAATTTGATTCAGCCGGGTCGGAATCAACCCGGGGTGGGTCAGTTCGAGCGCAGGGAACTTGCGACGACTACCCAATGCCGTACTTCTTGACCAGACGACCGAAAGCGCGGCGCTCTTTACCCGCTTCGCGAGCGGCGCGGGTAACGTTCCCGCCGTGCTTTCTCAGCATCTCCTCCACATAGGTTCTCTCAAAATGCGCAATCGCCTGTGCCCGGCCTTCCGTAAAGCTCACCGATTCGGAGGGTTCTGCACCGGATCCAGTGATTTGGATGTGGTCCGGAAGAATCACGTTGCCTTCGCAGAAGACGCAAGCCCGCTGGATCGTATTGAAGAGCTCCCGCACATTTCCCGGCCAGTCATGTCTGGCAAGTTTCAGGAAGGCCGCGGAAGACAGAGTTTTTCGACCCAGTGACGGGCTCAGGGATTTGAGGTGGTGGACGGCGAGCCGTTTGATGTCGCCGCGCCGGTGACGCAACGGAGGTAGCTCGAGCCGGACGACGCTGAGCCGAAAAAACAAATCAGATCGGAAAGCCCGTTCGCTCACCAGGGCCTCAATATTGCGGTTGCTGGCTGAGATGACGTTGACGTCAGCTTTACACAGCCGGGCCTCCCCCAGGCGCTTATAGCTCCGGTCCTGCAGAAAACGCAGCAGCATCGCCTGGGCGCCGGGAGAGAGCGCATCCACTTCGTCGAGAAAAAGCGTTCCCTTGTCAGCCATTGTAACCAAGCCCGGCTGGTGGTTTCTGGCGTCTGTGAAGGCGCCTGGTGCGTGGCCAAACAGTTCGTTGAGCAGAAGGGTGTCCGGCAGAGCGGCACAGTCCACCGGAATAAAAGGGAACGCGGGTCTTTTGCCTAACTGGTGGATGGCTCTGGCAATCAACTCCTTGCCCGTCCCGGTCTCCCCGGTAATCATCACGAAACAGTCGCTGGCGGCGATCCTGGGGAGCGAGGTTAGGATGCGAACGAATTCCGGGTCTTGGCCTACTATTTTCAGGAGGGTCAGTTCCTTACGCAGACCGTCGCATGCCGCGTCTAACTCTCGGGTGGTGGCCAACAACCGGTTCACTCTCTGGTCCAGCTCGGATGCTTCCGAAGGCCAGAGCAGAAAGTCGTCGGCCCATCGGGTGGCCATTCGCAGCGCTTCCGCATCGGCGCCCGCAGGCAGGACAGCAAGAGTGGGCCTTGTTTCGCCGCTCGCCTGCATGTAGTCTCGCCAGATTCTGACGTGCGAGGGCTGGGTGATTGCGACCAGCACAATCAGATCGGCCTCTGGAGGAAGGGGGTCCTGAGGATGCAATTCATTCCAGTCGATATAGTCACATTGGAATCCCAGATCGTCTCGCAATACCGATTTGAAGGATTCTTCCGCCGGATTTCGGGCCTCTTCCATCAACAGCAGGTGTGCGGCCATGTCCACCCTCCAACCCCGAACGGACGGCACAAAGACTGGTTGTCTGAGCCTCGAACAGGACTCCGCTGTTTGCGAATCGGCGCTTCTACCCAAAAAACAGAGTTCTAAAATGAAGGAGCGAGAGCCGTGAACAGGTCAGCGCTTTGCTTCAAAGCAGAAAGGAACATCCCGCTCTCATGATGAAGACTCTAGCGCCTGAGAAACGAGGGTTCAAGGAATTTTGGTAATTCCAAATGAAGGTTACCCATTTATGACCTAACTTAAGATGCCGGACATCTAAAACAGGAATAATTGTCCAGGTTCCGGCTGAGAGCCCCGAAGGTGGAGGCGTCCGCTGGGAGCGCAGGCGTCTCGCCTGCACTCCCAGGGGACGCCTGTTTTGGGGTCATTTTCGGCCAAGCCTCCAATCTCAGCGGCGGTTGAG
>RPQK01000280.1 GCA_003819755.1 Acidobacteriota bacterium
GGTTTGCACGCCCTGAGCAACAAGGTCTTTGGCGTGGCAATCGGCACCATTATGCCGGGAGGGGACCCCAACCAGGCGATCCGTTCGCTCGACAACGCGCTTTTGAACAACGTAATTTGTGCAACGAAGAAGCGGTACGAAACGCCGGGTCTGGCGGCTACAGGCCAGGGCGTGGTGGTCGATGGCGAGCAGACCCTGGTGGTCGGGAACAAAATCGGAGTCGCAAACGATGGAGTAACCGCTCTGCCGAACGAAGCGGATGGAATCGCGGGCACGGGGGGCAAGGGTGTCGCCACCAATCTCAATCAGATCTCCGGAAACACCGTCGCCTTCAACAAGGAGGATGGCATCCAGATCGTGGGGCAGGGCACCGGCGACGCCAACTACCGGATTCACGAAAACACGATCCTGTCGAACCTGAAGAACGGTGTTACCAGCGAAGGAACGGGCAATACGATTTCCGTCACCGCCAATAGCATCGCTTCCAATACCGACGCCGGCGTTCAGGTGATCGGCAACAACGAATGCGAGATCCTGCAGAATTCGATCCACAGCAACAGCGGCCTCGGCATCGACCTGACCAAAACCCTTCCCAGCGACGGGGTCACTCCCAACGACGACAAGGACCCCGACACGGGACCGAACAACCTGCAGAACGCCCCGGGACTCGAGTTGTACGATAACGGGACGAAGCTGAGAGGTGGCTTGGACAGCCTCCCGAACACCTTGTTCTTCGTCGAAATCTTCGAAAACGATTCCTGCGACGCCTCTGGCAGCGGGGAGGGGAAGAAGCTCATCAACTCGGTGCAATGCCAGACGGACGCCGCCGGCAACGGGACGTTCGAAGCCCCCTTCTCGCCGGTCGCAGGCAAAGTCTACACCGCGACCGCCACCCTCCGGCGTGACGGCAAGGTCGGCCTCACGTCAGAGTTCTCGGCCTGCGCGCAACCCGAGAAAGCCCTGGAGCTCACGCCGCGCCTGATCATCGGCCTGAGCCTCTGTGCCGACAAGCCGATCCCCATCCGCCTGACCGAGAAGCCTTCCAATAAGGACCTGACGACCGACCCGAACGTCGAGTACGAATGGGTGAAGACCGGCGGGGTTGCCGATCTGCTGGCGAAGGCGCAGGACATCCTGCAGAGGTTCAATCTCATCGACAGCAAGATCAGCCTCCCGATCGCCAATATCGAGGTGAAGAACGGCCAGGTGACTTTCCTCTCGCCCGGGATCAACCTGATCCGGGCCAAGCTGAAGTCCCCGGCCGGTGACACCAAGTCCAATATTGCGGTCGCGATCGGAGGCATGGATCTGATCAAGGTCGCCTCGGTCAAGATCACGCCCGTCTCGCTCGTCAGCACACCGGCAAACGAGCTTGCGGGGATGCTGACCAAGGCCTTCGGTTCGGACTCCCCGCTGAACGTGCCGATGATTCTGTTTCCACCCAGCGAGAGGCCCTGCTCGTCGACGATCAACACACTCGGGACGGTTGGACAGGTCACAGCTGAGATCAACTTCGAGTTCTTCGGAGGTCTGGTAGACACCGACGACCTGGCGGAGGTGCTGGGCCCGGTCATGGGCCTGCTCAAGCTCCCCTCGCCTCTGGCCTGGCTGGGGAGGGCTATCGGGTTTCTCGCCCCTGTTCTGGAGGCCCAGCTGCTCAATTTCAAGGCCGGAGGCGAGGCGGCCAGCCCGGGCTACGTGGACCCGTTCATATCGGTGTCGAACGACTTCACTTCAGCCCCGTTCATGAAGGGCGCCGTCACCGCCAAGGCGTCGGGTGTCTCCTGCGTGCAGGCGATCTTCAACATGGAGGACTACTGCCTGGGCAAAGCGACCGACGTCATGCTCGTCTGGGTCATGCCGGATTTGGAGAAAGTCGAAGTCCGTAACGAACAGGGCCTGTACGAGGAGCCGATCGACGTCCCCCAGAGCGGCAACCGCGAGGCCCAGGTTGTGGGGATGTTCAACGGGCTGGCCCAGGCAACTGGCGCCATCAACATTTCCTTCGACCCGATCGGCGAGACGACCCGTGAGGAGATCACTTCCATCGCCGAGACGATGATTCCAGGCGGGAAAGACATCGCCGAGGCGGCAACGGTCCCGATTGACATCACTCTGCCCCTGGGTGCAACCCTGACGGACGGCATCTACCGGGACGGCCGGTTTTACACCAGGCTCAAGTTTGGATGGCAGCCCCTGGCTGCCACCATGACCTTCCAGGAGCTTCGCTTCCAGCTGCCTGTCCCCGATTTCGTAACGACTTGGACCATGGACCCGACCCCCAACCCCATCGCCTCGGTCGATTCGGCAGGCAAGCTCACGGGCCTCAAGCAGGGACTGACCAGAACCAAGGCGGAGGTCTGCATTACCCTGACGAGCCTCACGAAGCAAACTGACGACAATGGGGTCCGGGTTGGATCGGGAGGCGTGATCCGAGGGCATAAGTTCAACGACATCAATGGCAACGGTACCCAGGAGCAGGACGAGCCAGGCTTGAGCGGCTGGACGATTCGGGTCGAGCGTCTGCAGAACGGACAAGTGAAAACCGGGATCACCGACGCGACCGGCTGGGCCGCGATCGGAGACCTCGAAATCGGCATGTACCGTGTCCGGGAAGCCGCGCCGGGCGGAGCCACCGGATGGTTGCAGACCACACCCAATCCGGTGGACGTTGAGATCAAAGGCAACGAGACCCATAACGTGACCTTCGGGAACCGCCTTCCCGGCTCCGTGGGGAAGATCGCCGGTGTCAAATTCGAAGACACCAATGGCAACGGAGCTCGCGATACCGGGGAACCGGGCAAGGGACAGTGGCGCATCAACCTCAACGGCAGCCAGGACTACCGGATAACGGCCGACGACGGCACCTTCGCCTTCGAGAACCTCCCGCCCGGCGACTACACCGTCACAGAGACGGCGCAACCCTTCTGGACGCAGACCACGCCCAGTCCAGGAACGGCCAAAGTCGAGGGCGGCAAGACCTCATCGGTCGTCTTCGGCAACTTCAAATCGATGACCGTGAGGGTGAGGAAATTCGAGGATCTGAACGCCAACGGGGTAAAGGACGGGACCGAGCGCTACCTCCCGGACTGGCCCGTTCAGATCGACCTCTATAATGACGGCGGTGTCGATCAGACGGGAACCACGGATGCGTCCGGACTAAAGGCCTTCGTGGTCGACCCCGGAGACCCGTCCAAACCGCGCGTCCTCCGGGTGGCCGAGACGCTGCAGAGCGGCTGGGAAGCCACCACCGGCACGCAGGAAGTCTTCGCGCTTCGCAGCGGTCAAGAGGTGGAGATCAGTTTCGGCAACCGGCCCACCCAGTCCAAAGGAACCATCCGAGCGTTCAAGTTCAACGACAAAGATGGCAACGGCGTTCAGAGCGGTGCGGAAGAGACCGGCCTGTCCGGCTGGACGATCGAGCTCGACGGCGGCGGCATGTCGGGAGTCACCGATGAGACCGGTGTTGTCACCTTCTCTGATCTCGAACCAGGCAAGCACACGGTTCGGGAGGTCAGCCAGGACGGTTGGGCGGCGGTCGGCGCGGGCTCCGTCAGTGTCAATGTCGAGAGCGGCAAGCAAGCCAGCGTGGCCTTTGCGAACCGCCAGTCGGAGACCGCCTGCAAGTGTGACCCGCTAGAGGCCACCAACAAGCTCAAGCAGGATCATGTTCTTACTGTGACTGTGACCTCGTTTGGCAAGACCGTTCCGAACGTGCCCGTCAAGCTGGAGGTCACGAAAGGCCCCAACGCCGGCACGGAATGGGTCGCCCAGACCGACGCGGACGGTAAGGCCAAATTCACTTATACGAGCGACAAGGGTGGCAAGGACTACCTGCGCGCTTCGGGCAAGGTCGGATCGGCCGGGTTCACGTGCACGGCCGTCAAGACCTGGTCCGGCGGCCTGCTCCTGGAGCCTCGCCTTGGCTTTGGACTGAGCTTCTGTGCCGACAAGCCAGTGAAGCTGAAGGTGACGGACCTCGGGACGAGCCCGAACCAGGACGTCACTACCGATCCGACCGTAACGATCGAGGCCGTCAAGGATGGTACGGTCAATGCCGCCCTCCTGGACCAGGTGCTCGCCTGGTTCAAACAACTCGATTCCCGGATCAACGTCGGCCGGGCCAACGTCACGATTGCGAACGGCTTCCTCACCTTCAACTCCCCCGGCATCAATATCATTCAGGCGAAGCGGAGGCTGACCGACGGCACGGAGATCTTCTCCAACCGTTCGGTCGTCATCGGCGGCATGGAACTGATGAAGGCCTCCAGCCTGAAGATCGAACCGCTCGCGTTGACCAGCCCGGTCGAAAAACTCATCGCCGACTTGCTCACCAACCAGCTGGGTTGGATCCAGGGGCAGGCCGACGACATGCCGATGATTCTCTTCCCGCCCGCCGAGGGCTGGTTCACCACCTGCTTCTGGCCGATCAGCTTCTTCGGAGACATCGGCTATGTCCGCGTCAAATCGATCGAATTCAACTTCTTCGGCGGTTTGATCAAGGACGTAGACCTGATGGCCGCTTTCGAACGAATCATCGGTTTCGTGGGCGAGAAGGTGCCGCTGGTGTGGTTGTCAAAGGTCATCACCATCGGCGGGCCGCTAGCCGTCAGCCAGCTGCTTGATTTCAAGATCGGCAGCGCCCCGGCCAAGAAGGGGAGCGGCGACGCCGGCACCCAGGATAACGTCATCCGCGTGGCCAACGACTACAAGTTCTGGAACGGCAACTTCCTGAAAGGTAAGGTGAACTCGCGCGCCCCGGGAATCTCGGTCGTGCAGGCGACACTCGACCTCGAAGAGTACTGTCTGGGCAAGGCAACCGACAACATGCTGGTGATCGTCCTGCCCGATCTCGAGAAGGTGGACGTTCGCAACAAGGATGGCCGGCCTGAAGATCCGCTAGTGGTGGACATTGGACAGTCGGTCGATGCCCATGGCGTGGGGATGTTCAATGTCTTCTCCAAGAACCCCACCCCCATCCCGGCGCCGTTCGATCCACTGGGCGAGACCAACCGGGACACGATTAACGAAATGGCAGAGTCGATGCTTCCCGGAAAAGGGAGCTGGCTGACCGAGGCCGCGCTGCCGATCGGGTTGACACTGCCGCGCAATGCGACGCTGAACAAAGAAACGATGATGTACGACGGAGGCCACTACTACTTCCGTATGAAGTTCCAGTGGCAGCCCCTGCAGGCCACCTTCCTGATCGACGAGCTGCGCGTTCAGAGCTACCTGCCGAACCTGTTCAACACCTGGACGCTCAAACCGACTCCCAACCCGATTGCCTCGATGCCGGGCAGCGGAACGTTCAGGGGAGAAAGAAGCGGCCTCACGAAAATCGGGCTCGACGTGTGTATTCCTATGATGACCAAGCGCAGCGACGAAAACGGACTGCGGGTCCGGGGCGGGTCCATTCGCGGAATAAAGTTCCGGGACGAGAACGGAAACGGGCAGCTGGAGGACAGCGAAAAAGGCGTCGCGCAATGGGTCATCGAGCTGAACGACGGCCAGGAACGCCGCATCACTTACACCGACGGCACCTTCATCTTCGACGATCTCCCCCCCGGGACCTACAAGGTCAGCGAAGTGGCTCAGCCGGGGTGGGTGGCGACGACTCCCACGCAGGTGACCGTGCAGGTCAGGGTCAACGAGAAGATCAATGTCCGCTTCGGGAATCGCCCGGAGACCGGGGAGATCCTGGTGTTCAAGTTCAAGGACCTGAACCGTAATGAGGTGCTCGACGCAGGCGAGCCGATGGTCGACGGATTCGAGTTCGAGCTGGTCGGGACCGGCCAGAAACAGTCCACGTCCGGAGGCGGGCCGGCCGTCTTCCGAAATCTCCAGCCGAAGCAGTACACGGTCAGGGAGACCCAGCGGGCGGGCTGGTACAACACGACGCCAACCAGTCAGACCGTGACCGTCAACGGAACGAGCTCCGTAGCGCTCTTCTTCGGCAATTCGGACCAGCCCCCCGACACGGGACGGATCTACGGCATCAAGTTCGAGGATGTGGACGGGAACGGCATCTTCAACAACGAGCCGGTCATCGAGCAGTGGCCCATCACTTTGAGCGGAACCGCCTCGCGTTCGACCGCAACGGACGCGAGCGGCCAATATGACTTCGGCGCTCTTCCTGCCGGGACCTACCAGGTCAATGAGGCGCTTCCCGCTGGCTGGACGCCAACGACACCGGTGCTTGCTGCGATTCCGCTGACCAACGGCACCCAAGTGGAATACAACTTCGGAAACTTCCGAAATATGAAGGTGCGCGGGCGCAAGTTCCTGGATCGGAATATGAACGGTGTGCAGGAGCAGGACGAGCCGGGCCTGCCGGGCTGGACGATCCAGGTGGACCTCCACAACGACGGGTCACCGGATCTGACGACGGTCACCGACGGCGAAGGCAACTACTCGCTGGAAGTGGGCCCGGGCGACCGTAGACTCGCGAGGGTCTTTACGGTGAAAGAGATTCTGAAGAAGGGTTGGCTGCCTACCGCGCCCAAGGAGCTCGTCGTTCACCCGATCCAAAGCGGGATGGTCGTGGACAACGCGAATTTTGGGAACGTCCCGACTATCAAGCTCTGCGGGACGAAGTTCAACGACCTCAACGGAGACGGCCAGCCGGCCGGCGATCCGGGGGTCTCCTGGAAGATAGTGCTCGACCTTGACGGCAACGGGCAGACCGACAAGGAGGTCACGACCGGTGCGGATGGGGCCTTCTGCTTTGAGGACGTGCCTCCGGGGACGCATGTCGTCAAGGAGGAAAACCGTGCCGGCTGGGTCGCGACTTACCCCGGCAGCGGATCGCACACTGTCAAGGTGGAGAGCGACGGCATTGCGCCGCCCTCGGTCGTTTTTACCAACTTTAAGAAGATCGCGCTGTGCGGAACCAAGTACGAGGACCTGAACGGGAACCAGAAGCGCGATACGGGTGAGCGCGGCCTCGCCGGCTGGACAATCCAGCTCGATCAATCGAACAACGGGTCCGTCGATCAGACCGTCGTCACAGACGGCTCCGGCGCCTACTGCTTCGCAGGCATTGGCCCGGGCAGCCACAAGCTCTCGGAAGTTGTCCAGCAAGGCTGGGCCCGAACCTTTCCGGCTGACCCCGGGTATCACGTTATCAAGGCGGAAAGCGGCAAGGATATGAGCGGACTGGACTTCGGCAACCGTCCCGAGAGCGGCGCCGAGATCCGGGGCAAGAAGTACTACGACTGGGACCAGGACGGCAGCCGCGATCCGAAGGAACCGGGCTTGCCCGACTGGACGATTTTCATCGACGCGAATGACAACGGCCAGGTGGACTCCGCCGAGACGAGCGTCCTCACGGACGATGAAGGCGAGTACGTGCTCAAGGACCTGAAGGCAGGCACGTACAAGGTCCGGGAGGTCCGTCAGACCGGGTGGAGACAGACGGCGCCGGCAGCCGGTGCTCATGTCGTCCAGCTTACCGCCGGCCAGAAAGTCGCCGACAAAGACTTCGGGAATGTTATGGCAAACGCCAAGGACATGTATTTCCCGTTCTACCAGGGGGATTCCGGCACCTTCACCGGGTTTGCGGCATCAAACCTCTCAGACGCCCCGGTGACACTCCTGTTCACCGCCTACGGACCGGACGGTTCGCTCCTGGACTTCCCGAAGAACCCTCGCATCTTCCGCCTCAAGGCGCGAAATCAGATCGCCAAGCTCGGCAACGAGATCTTTGGAGCCGCCGGCGACTCGCAACAGTCGGGATGGGTGCATCTGCAGTCGGAGCGCGCCGAGGTTGGGACCTTCTTCCAGTTCGGCAACTCCACTGTCGACCGGACGGACGGGTCCGTGGCTTTCGACCGGTACGGTAAGACCCTGCACTTCACCAGGGTCTGGGTGGACGACTGGTTTTCGACATGGCTCAGCATCGCCAACCCGACCTCGGGCGAGATCAAGTTGACGCTCCGGCTGGTGCCCCTATGGACAGGCTACGGAGGATCTGCCCCGCCATCGGTTGGGAGGACGATACCGGCCAAGGGGATGCTGTACGAGTCGGTGGGGAGCATGTTCAACCAATCGGAGATTTACGGCGGCTACATCGAGGTGACGGTCACCGAGGGCGGCGGCGCAGTGGGCTTCGAGCTGGTGTCACAGGACGACCCGCGGACCGTCATCGGTCTCAACGCCTTCCTTTCAGCATCGGCCACCCAGGCTTTCTCCGCCCAGCTCGCGAACAGCGCGGACATCTTTACAACGGTGAACTTCGTTAACGTCGGCGCCCAGACTCGGAACATCCTGATCACGGCCTATAACGATTCAGGAAGCGTCCTGGGTCCAAGCGTCATGTTGCCGCTGGGACCAGGCGAGCAGCTCGAAGACGATGCCGCCTATCTCCTGGCGCTCGATTTGGACAAACTCACGGTCGGTTCCATGAAGGCCGAAATGGATGGGCCGGGTGTCTTGGCGGACGTGGTCTTCGGCGAGGTCAACTCCTACCGGTACCTTGCGGCTCTGCCCATGCAGACGGAGCCCGTCAGAAAGGCAGCCTTCAACCAGGTCGCGAATGCGCTCGGTTACTACACGGGAATCGCCCTGTTCAACCCCGGATCGAGCCCGACAATCGTGACGATTGAAGTTTACTCGCAGGATGGGACCAAGGTGGGGCAGGGTCAGAAGACCCTGGGACCGAACGAGCGGATTTCACGCCTGCTCCCCGAACTGGTGCCGCAGTCCGCCGGTCAAATCGGCGGATACGTGATCATCCAGTCGACGCAGCCGATCATCTCGCAGCAGTTGTTTGGCGACGGCCGGCTGCAAATGCTGTCGGCGGTGCCGCCGACGGTGATTCAGTAGGGACGACGGCCGGCGAGGGAAGGAAGGACGGGAAGGAAGGCAGGGATAACAAGGAAGCAGTAGGAGTGTCGGTTTCGACCCGCGCTTTCCGCGCGGATGAGACCGGCCGTCGA
>RPQK01000281.1 GCA_003819755.1 Acidobacteriota bacterium
AGAAGGTGTGAAAAAATCAAGCGTGTCGACGGGCTTTTATCGTGGCCGGACTCTCCAGAGTCCGGCGCGTGGATGATGGCTGGTTGCACAATGTACGCGCCGGACTCTGGAGAGTCCGGCCACGATAAAAGCCCGTCGACACGCTTGATTTTTCACACCTTCTCAGCCGTCAGTGGTCAGGAGGAGTCTCATGCGAATGCAGGATCGGTTCATCGGTCTGGATTTAGGTGGAACGAGTGTTAAGGCCGGGCTTGTCTCTGCAGGAGTCGTCTTAGGGGAGGCGAGCGAGCGCATCAAGACGGGTGGCTCAACGGAGGAGATCATCGGTCAGATCTTTAGGGTCCTTGACCGCCTCGAGCCATCTACCGCCTCGGGCATCGGAGTCGGCGCGCCGAGTGTAATCGACGTCGCCAACGGAGTGGTCTTTGACACTCAAAACATTCCTTCCTGGCGTGATGTCGACGTCCCTCTAGGCGCGCGGCTCACCGAGCGGTATCGGGTTCCGGTGTACGTCAACAACGACGCCAACTGCTTCGTGCTCGGTGAAAAGTACTTCGGCAAAGCGGTCAGCTTCTCCAACGTGGTGGGTGTCACCATCGGGACCGGACTCGGCTCGGGACTGATCATCAACGACCGGCTGTATTCAGGGACTAACTGCGGGGCGGGCGAATTCGGAATGTGTCCATTCCGGGACCGAGTGATCGAATACTATGCGAGCGGCCAGTTCTTCGCCAATATTTACGGGGTCTCAGGCGAGGCACTCGCTGAACGAGCGGCTCGCGGCGATAACGAAGCGGCCGCCATTTTCGCGGAGTTTGGCCGAAACCTGGGCGAGGCGGTGAAGACTATCCTCTATGCTGTCGACCCGGACCTCATAGTCTTTGGCGGCTCCGTCGCCCGATCGTATCGTTGGTTTGAAGCGGGGATGCGCGAGACACTAGCCACTTTCGTCTACCCGCGCAGCCTGGCCCGGCTGCGCATCGAAGTGTCGGAATTGCCCAATGCCGCGATACTCGGAGCCGCCTCACTCTGCCTGGAATTTGGAGAACGTGTATGACCGGCCAGCGATACGAAAAAGTCCGATTCGAGGGCGCCGGTTCCGTCGTGCTCTCCGGTGTCCTTCACGAGGCGGCCTCCGCGACCCGGGCGACCGTCCTTCTCACTCACTGTTTCACCTGTTCGAAGGATTACCGGGTCATCGTTCAGATTGCACGGCGGTTATCCGAGCGTGGATTTCGAGTGCTGCGCTTTGATTTCTCAGGCTCGGGCGAAAGCCAGGGAGATTTCTCAGAAACAACGCTTGCCACCAACGTCGGGGACCTGATAGCTGCGGCTCAGTGGCTGGCGGCGCGGCATCTTGACGCCCGCGCCCTGATCGGGCACTCGCTCGGGGGAGTAGCCGTAATCCTGGCAGCTCACTTGATTCCAGAAGTTAGGGCTGTGGGCGTCGTCGCTTCACCTTCGAGCTCGACACACCTTCTGGAGTTGATCCCCGGTCTCACGAGCCAGGAATTCTCAGAACGCGGGGCGCTCGAGGTGACCATCGGAGAAAGGCGCGTTCGGATCACCAGGGAGTTTGTGGAAGAACTGCGCAGACATTCTCTCCAGGACAGCACCGCCCGATTGAATCGTCCATTCCTGGTGTTGCACGGCGGCCGAGATACCACCGTACCCGTCACTGAAGGGGAACGCCTGTTCACCTTCGCCAGCCAGCCGAAATCATTCTTCTGCATACCTGAGGCAGACCATCTTTTTTCAAAATCCGAGCAGGCGGAGTTGGCCGGAGAGGCGATCGCCATCTGGTTAAAATCCTGCCAACTCGACGAGGGAGAATCAGCCTAATGGTCAAGGGCGCCATATTCGACATGGACGGGGTGATCGTCCATAACATCAGTCACCATCTAAAAGCCTGGAAACAGCTGGGAAGCGAACTCGGGCGGGAATTCGAAGAGGCGGACATCAAGCGCCTCTTCGGAAAGCGCAACCGCGAAATACTCTCGTCTCTGATGGGAAGCGATCTAAACGACGAGAAACTGGCCGGCTATGGAGAGCGAAAGGAAGAGATGTACCGGCAGATCATGAAGCCGGATCTCCGCCCGGTGGACGGACTGCCGGAATTCCTTTCCGCGCTTAAGCACCACCAGATAAAAACGGCTGTGGCTACAAGCGGTCCTACCGGCAATGTCCGTTTCGTTCTGGAAGGGCTCGGTCTTCAGGATGCCTTTGACTCTATTATTACCGGTCCCGAGGTCCGGGAGAGCAAGCCGCACCCGGCCATCTTTCTTCTCGCGGCGGAACGGCTGGGCCTTCGCTCCGACGACTGCGTCGTTTTCGAGGATTCCCCACCCGGCATCCAGGCGGCGAAAGCGGCTGGCTGCCGCTGCATCGCACTCGCCACCACCCATGCAGCTGAGGAACTCACTCAGTACCGCCCCGATCGGATTATCCGGGATTTCCGGGAGATTGGCATCGCGAGCCTGTAGCGCCATAGAGTCGCGCACAACGCGAGGTGCTGTATAAGGTCTCCACCCCAAAGGGGTCGCGTTGCAAAGCCCAGGGTTGGCCGCGCGGCGGCTTCTTTGAGCGCTTATGCCCCTTTGGGGTGGAGACCTCTTACGGCAGTCTTTGCGTCGTGTTCCGCTCTGTAATTTGCGTGGTTAAGTCCGGGCGCTTACGCTTGCGGCTCTGTTCGATTTCGCCTCCGCCACAGCAGATACACCGGCACTCCAGTCAGAACGATGATCAAGCCCGGAACTGTGTTCGGGCGCGTCTTTTCGGCGACCAGCAGGTCCAGGGCGATCAGCAGGGCAAGGATAACGTAAAGCGCCGGAACCACCGGGTACCCGAAAGCCCGGTAGGGACGGTCGGCCTCCGGTCTCTTGTAGCGAAGAATAAACAGGCCAATAACCGTCAGGGCGTAGAACAGCATTACGGCAAAGATCACGTAATCCAGCAGATTGCTGTAGAGATTTCCGTAGACCCCGGTCTTCGGATCGAAAGTGCGCGGGAGGACCAGGAGGCAAGTCCATATGGCCTGAAAAATGAGACCCCACGCCGGAACGCCGTGCTTGTTCAGCGCCCCTGCCTTTTGAAAGAAGAGACCGTCAAGCGCCATAGCGTAGTACACGCGGGCACCCGCCAGGATCAGTCCGTTCGCACAGCCGAACGTCGAGATCATGATCGCAACCGCCATGATGATCGTCGCCTGTTCGCCGAAAATCACGCTCATAGCAGCGGTCGCGACGCGATCAGAAGGAGCTTCCTGAACCCCGGAAAACGGAAGGGCAGCCAAATAAGCGACGTTAGCGAGAAGGTAGATAACCGTCACCAGCCCGGTGCCGACAGCCAGAGAGAGAGGAACATTACGTTTCGGATTCTTGACCTCTCCGGCGGTGAAAGTGATGTTGTTCCACGCGTCCGACGAGAAGAGGGAACCGACCATCGCCGTGCCGAGCACCATCGCAAGCGCCAGACCACCCAACTCGACGCCCGAAGAGCCGCGCGGCGTCCAGAAATCAGACTGAAATAGAGCAGCGCCTTCCCGACGGCCAACTGCCAGTCCGAGCCCGATCAACGCGACCAGTGCTGCGGTCTTGGCGAATGTCAGCACGTTCTGGATCAGCTTGCCTTGGTGGATACCCTTCCAGTTCGCTGCCGTGAGGAGGACTATGACACCGATGGCGACGAGCTGAGCAGACGAAAAGGAGAGGGACAACGGACCGGCAGTCCCAAGGTTGATGAGGAAATGGTCCTCGCCGACCCACTGCGGGACCAGCACGCCCAGAAAGCGGGCAAAGGCAACGGCAACCGCTGCAACCGTTCCCGTTTGAATCACCAGGAACAACGTCCAGCCGTAAAGAAAACCCCACATCGGCGAGTACGCCTCGCGCAGGTACACGTACTGCCCGCCGGCATGAGGCATCATCGAGGCGAGCTCTCCGTAACTGAGAGCGGCGGCGAGCGTTAGCAGTCCCGTGAAGGCCCAGGCGAGGAGCAACCAGCCGGGTGACCCCAGCTGGCGGGACATATCGGCTGAGACGATAAAGATGCCGGATCCAATCATGGACCCGGCGACGATCATCGTGGAGTCCAAGAGTCCGAGATCGCGTACCAGGTGTCGTCCGTTGGCCATCTTTTCTGTCCGATCATTTTCGGAGAACGTGCGACGAGACCCTCTTCGACTGATCGGCCGGGCGATTGGCGGCCGGCGATATCACCTCGGTCTCGAAGTCGCGCAGGACCTCCTTCTCGCGGGCCGACTCCAGATCCTTCTCCAGCCGTTTCAGAGCCACGCCGACGACGTCCCGGTGATGAAGCCGGGCACCGTACTTTTCTCTCGTGAGCTTCAACCACAGACGATGGGCCCGGTCGATGTCCTCCGGCCACAGTCGCGGCGGGTGGGGACCGATATCAAAGAAATGCGAGCGGCCGTCGCGGGCTATGAGTTCCAGGGTCATGCCCTGTTCCGGCGGTCCGGCCGCCTCCCAGGCTTCTCCCAGTCGCCTGGCCAGCTCATCGATGTTCATCTTGTAGGAAACACCCGCAACGATCTTGGCAATCTTGAGCCGGAGAGCCGTCTGCATGATGACGGCCAATGGATCGCTGCCAGGGACGACGATCAGTTCGACCTTCTTCCCCGACTTCTCCGCCATCTCGACCACTTTGGTGAAAAGCAACTGCTCGTAATCGGTAAACAACTGATCAGCAGCCAACGGGTGCTGCCCAGGATTCACGGCGATAATCCGCCTGACGGTCAGTGCGACGATATCCTGATGCTTGACGTTCGTCTTCTCCAGCACCTTGTTGAAGGGATGGAGCGACCGGTAGTCCCGGACGGCAACCAGAATGGCCCCCGGTCGGACGTTCAGATCGTCGGCCGAAATCGTGCTGCGGTTTTCCAGCAGGAAACGCTCCAGCTCTTTGTTCTTGCTGAGCTTCCTGCTTCTTGTTACATGCTCGGTAACCAGGAATGTCAGGTACAGAGCGGCCGTGAAGGCGATACCGGATATCGTGGCCACTCGTTTGGTGAAGAGGTTCATGATCGCTGTGGCGATCAGAACCAAAGCAACCAGCGAGAGGCCTACCGGGATCTCCCAGCGGCCAACCCGGAAGTTGAGCGGGACCCTCCATTCGCGGTCCTCCGGCCGCTTGAACCGCAGGATCAACGTCGACACGGCGTTCATCGCGAAGCTCCAGATGACGCCGAAGGCGTAAGCCTCACCGAGCATAAAGACATTGCCCCGGCTGACTATCACCGCCAGGATTTGCAGCACGACAATGCAATTCAGGAGACGATAGGTCGTCCCGTATTTGTGATGGGGCTGGCGGAACCAGTCGGGGAGGACACCGTCTTCCGACAACCGGTTCAACACGCCGTTGGATCCTATGATCGCGGTGTTGCAGGCGCTGGCCAACATCAGGATACCGACCAGGACCACGAGGGCTTGAAAAAGGAGCCTCAGCTCGTAGGGTCCGAGCAGGTGCATCGCAATCCCGCTGATCATGTTGTCGTGGTAGCCCGCCCGCTCCTTGTCGGCGATCAGGGCGTAGGCAAGAAATGACACCGCCGGGGTGAAGGTCGCGCTGAAAATGAAGATCGTGATCGCCGCCCTCTTCAGGTTCTGGAGTTTCGGATGTGCTATTTCCCGGTATACCTGGGCAAGCGTTTCTTCACCGCTCAACGCCAGGATAGAATGCCCGAAACCAATAATCAGGATAAAGAGCGGGATCGTCGGAATGCTCGTCCCCTGCAGCCATCCGAGCGCCTCCGAACTGAACTTGAAACTCTGCGTAGAGGGGAGTGGCGGCAAGCCCCTGCTTCCCCTGACCAGGACGGTAAGCAGGCCCCAGCCGATCATGATCACGACCATCACTGTCGCGACCTTCATGATCGACATGGCTTTTCCGCTCGATTCCTCGATCCCGATCAGGTTCTTGCGCCAGAAATAAAGAATTACGAGGATGGCAAAGACGGCCGCGCCATGGTCGCGGTCCAGATGGTAACTGTACCCCATCAGCCGGAAAGTCTCGTTGACGAGACCAACCAGGTACTGACCGGCCGAGACACCGCTGATCGGCGCGGTCAGAATGAAGTCGAAGATCAGGGCTGAAACCGAAATCTTCGCCAGCGTCCCGCCCATCGCCTCTTTGACGACTCGGTACACGCCCCCCCGGACGAACATCGAGGAGCTCTCGATGTACACCGTCCGCACGCAAATCGAGAAGAGCATGACGCCCAGGATCAGCCACGGGGCCGAGAGCCCGATAGCCTCTTCGGCAATCCCGCCGGCGTAAAAAGCCGACGACCCCAAATCGGCCAGCACGATGGCCGCCGCCCTCCAGAAGCTGATGAAGGACAGCATGGCCGTAGTCGCCACGACGACGCGGGTTGGGGGGATTTTGATCGCGGTACTCATATGCGACCCATTAGCGAAAAGGCAGTTTCTCTTGGGGGGATAGATCCTGTCAAGCGATTGACACCTGAAAAGCAAAAGTCAGAAGCCAGAAGTCAGAATCGGGAAGGAGATCCGCTATCCCGTCGCTTCTTCTGACTTCTGACTTCTGCTTTTCTAATCGTCAGGATTTTCCTTGCTGCTGGCGCCGCATGCGTTCCCGGATACGGGCGACACTGGCCTTGGCTTGGGCGCTTCCGGAACTTGCCTTCTGGTAGTGCTGCAACGCTTTCGCGTAGTTCTTGTTTTTCTCGTAGATGTAACCCAACCGGTCGTGCGACTGCCAGTTGCCTGGATCCAGCTTCACACTTTGCTGAAAGGCATCTTCAGCGCCTTTCATGTCATTGGAGAAAAGGCGGGCGAGGCCGAGGTTAAACCAGGCATCCGAGTCCTGGGGGTGATCCTCAAGATGCTGGCGCAAAAGGGTCGTCGCCTGCGCGAAGTCCTTCTTTTCGATCGCATTGATCGCCCGGGCGTAGTCCATCTGAGCGAGGTACTTCTTCGCCTCGGCGGAGTTCCCGCTCAGTGACAACGCCTGACGCAAGAACTTTTCAGCTTCGCCGACGTTTCCGATGTGGTAATAGGCAATGCCCAGCTGCAGACTGTCCTGGTAGTTCGCTCTCTGGATCGCATTCGCCTTTGACAAATCGGCCGTCGCCTCGTTGAATGCCTGGAGATTGAAGTAAGCCGAACCACGAGTTCGGTAAACCTGTTGCTGATCCTTGGGAGTGCGGGCCAGCCTCTCGGCACGTGCGAGGGTCGAGACTGCGTCGCGGTATCGCTCGCTGTTGTAGTAGGCCAGAGCCAGACCGTAGTAAGAGGCAAACTGGTTGCTGTCCAGCTGGAGAGCCTTTTGGAAGGCGCTGGTCGCTTCGTTGTACTTCTTAAGCTTCAGATAACAATCGCCAAGGATCCGCCATCCGTCTTCGTACTTGGGATTCGCGGCTACCATTTGCTCGAACTCGGGTGCCGCTTTGGCATACTGGCCTTGTTTATAAAAAGATACGCCTCGCTGGAAGTCGCCCTGCGCCACTGCCGGAGAAACAAGTACAACCAGTAGCGCGACAGCCAGGCACAATCTGCTCATAATCATCTTCACTCCAGATACCCGAAGAACCGCCAGCGTTCGATCTCTGATTGTGTCGGAACTGAAACGTTTTTCACCTTCAGTTGCCTCATTACGTCGAACACGTCGATCATCGAGTAGTAGGGAACGTCTGGGAGCGCGTGGACGATCACCGGCTTATCGGGCGCCTGCTTCATCTTCTGATCGACATAACCCGCCATCTGCTGGATGGTCATCGGAGTGCGGTCCACGAGGTATTGTCCGTCCCCTGTTATCTTGACGTGAATCGCCTCCTGAGGTTGCACATTTCGCTGGTTGGGATCGTCTTTCGGGAACGCAAACTCGAGTCCCCGCGTCGAACTATAGACGGCCGTCAGCATGAAGAAGATGATCAGCAGGAATGCTATATCGGCCATGGAAGCGGTCGGAACTTCGGCCGGCGTCCGATAACGATGTATCTTCATATGCCTCTCAGTTATTTCCCGGGCCGCTTCTGCTCGGTTAACAGCCCGATGTTCTTCGCCCCGTTGCGCCGGAGCTGATCAAGCACCGCATCGACGCTCGAATATCGGACCGCCCGATCTGCCTTGATTACGAACTGCTTGTTTGGAATTGCCCGGACCAGACTTTGAATGTGCGGAGCCAGCGCCTCGGGCGAGTCCACGTTAAAACCCGGGTTGTCACCGTCTGAAAAGACGATTTCATTGAGCGTGGTGATCGCCACTATGGCTGAGTTCTGCTCAACCTCAGCCCGCTCGACCGATTCCGGCAGGTCAACACTCGTCTTCACCGGCGAAAACGAGGTCGTCAGCATGAAGAAGATGATCAGGAGAAAAGCGATATCCGCCATGGAAGCCGTCGGGACGACGGCGGCTATCCTGTTCTCTCGGTGTATTTTCATATCGTGGGTTTCTTCTGCCCGACCTCTTCATCGGCCCGTGCCTCACTGAACGTCTCGAGCAACACGGCGGCACTCGTTTCCATGCCCAGCGTGTAATGGTTCACTCGGTTAGTGAAGTGGTTGAAGGCATACTGAACGGGAAGGGCGATCATCAGCCCCGCGGCAGTAGTGATCAGAGCTTCCGCAATTCCGGCCGCGACCGCCTTCGGATTTCCCAAGCCGACTTCAGCCAAGGCTTCAAACGATCCGATCATTCCGGTGACGGTACCGAGGAAGCCGAACAAAGGCGCTATGTTTGCGACCGTCGCCAGGATCCAGAGATTTCGTTCCAGGCGGGAAACTTCGTGCAACGCTACCACTTCCATGGCCCGTTCGATCTCTTCCGTCGACCGCCCGTAGCGAAGCATTCCCGCTTTCAGCGTGGCCGCAACCGGGTGATTGTAAGATTCGGTGATCTCGATGGCCCGACGCAAGTCGCCTGCGAGCAGCGCCTCGCGAACGGC
>RPQK01000282.1 GCA_003819755.1 Acidobacteriota bacterium
GCAACCGCAGCATCGGCGGGCGCTTCAGAGGCGCGGGGTTTCGATACAACTCGCCACAAGACGGCGAGTCACTCAACCGCCGCTGAGTCCCAGATGGGACCTACGGTTGCTTGCCGGCAACTTCGATTTTCTCAGCTCTATAGAGCTCTGCGCTCTGTCAGTTTCACTCGGCCAGTGTCACCGTCATGAAATCGGCGCCGACGGGCATGAATTCGACGGCATAGCCGTATTCATCCGCCGGATACTCGTCCTGGAATTTCCGTAGGGAAGGCGTCTTGTTCGTGGCCACGATTTTGATCCGGCGCTCCTGATCCCGGGCTGCCTCAACCAGCCAGATGAGGGTGGCAAGGTCGGGGTTCCCGTCCTTCCCGTTGGCCGAGAAGACGTAGGTGTCGGCCGTAACGGCCTTGAAGAACCTCTTCGTGATATTTCGGTCGCTGCCATGGTGAGGCGCCTTCAAAACGTCGACATGGAGACGGCCGCCCTCGTCTAGAAGCCCGGCGGAACCAAGGCCTTCGAGCACATGATCGCTGCGCGCATCTCCCGTCAGCAGTATCGTCTTCTCGTCGGCCCGAGCGAGCAAAACGATGCTGCTCAAGTTCGGAATGCTCTGATCGGCATTGGCCAACGCCACCGGGTCCCCGCTTCGGACTTCGTCCTCGTGGGTATCGAGCCATTCCTCCCACTCGATCCGCAGCTGGTCAAGAGTCTCCTCGGTCGGCCCTGCGACCATCAGTTCCAGGGTGTCGAACGAAGGCGGTTCTTCAGGCGCGGTATCGACCGAAACCAGACCATCGGTGAAGTTCGGGTTGAGGCAGACTCCCAAGGCGGCCGCGCCGACCCGAAGGCGGTGGCCCTCGGCGATTCCCAGGATGGCCGCGCCGGCCACCGCGAGATTGGCTGCTCGGGGAGCCAACGCGGATATTGCTCGAGGGGCGAGACTCCCATTGGGATCGATAGTGGCGCCGAACGAGTTATGCCACATCTGGCCGATGGTCACCGTCTCCGGGCTGCCGTTTGCCCGCTGGTTTCGCAGATCCGCGATCAGGTCAAGGATTCCGATGATGTGATCCGTATCGACGTGACTGAGGACAACCAGGTCGAGCATTCGGTTTGGCAGACTCTCAAGAGTGGCCCGCAGGTGCCGGTCATAGGTCGTTTCAGGCCCACCGTCAATCAGGATGAAGTGTGGCGAGTCGGCCGCTCCGTGTTGGAGCAGCAGACAGTCTCCAAATTCGGCTTGCACAACATGAAGTTTGTACATGGCTACACCCTTATCAGAGGAGAAAGGTTTTTGCCGGTCACCGCCAAGGCAAAATCCTGTCCGGGAAACAGAAGATTCTGCGCGTAGACCAGGACGAGGTATTCCCCGGCCGACGGCGTCGTCAACCGGATCACTTCGACATTATTAACGGTGTCGGTGGTGGCAATCTTCATCGGAAGATCCTCATTGCCAACCCACTTCTTAGGCCCGCCAACCCTTTGGAGCGTCATGCTGAGGTTGTTCTGGAGGCCGCTCGCCGGGTGATCCGTGTAGGCGAGGCAAAGTCGCAATTCCCGGCCCTCCTCGACGGTGAATCGGAACTTGATGTTCTGGCCGGTCCTGACGAAATGCGACGCGGGGTCCTGCCAGTTATCAAAGAACCGGAGCGTGAGATCCGGCTCACCGGCGTTGGGAATCGCGTACGGCATGTAGACGCGTCCAAATCCCTGGTGGTAGTTGGGAAGTTTGTCGTGTTCGGCGTTCGAGTCCTGACCCGAGAGCCAAAGCGTGCTGTTCATCAGCGTCGCTCGCAGCAGTGCGGCGCTTGGCTGGCGGCCGGCTTCCTTCACATAGTATTCACGGATCAGCGCGGCACAGCCGGCGACCAGTGGCGCCGCCATGCTGGTGCCTCCGTTGATGGCGTAGTTAGGGTTGCCGGGGAAGGGGCCCCAGAAGTTGCGCCAAGGCGCGGTCGAGGACTTCGTTGAAACGATATCGGTGCCGGGAGAAACCACGTCCGGTTTGATTCGATGATCGTGACAGGGCCCCCGACTGCTGAAGCCCGCCAGGCCCTGGTCATTCCCAGACACCTTTTCGGCGTACATCGGAGGTTGCGGATAGTCCTCGGGCCATAGCGCCCCGTAGGTCAGGTTCGAGTAGCCGTTATTTTTCCGATCGCTTCTGGAAGCTCCCACGGTCAGCGCGTTTTTCGACGTCGCCGGCGAGTCGAGTGAGCCCCACTCCACAAATCCTGGGGTGGCCAGGCGCACGTCTTTCCCCGTTCCCGCGTTCCCGGCCGCGAAGACAACGAGCATGTCCCTGTGCTTGGCCACGAATTCGTCCACTTCCCGGGCGTTTACCGTATAGGCGGAAGCAGTCTCGGCCCCCCAGCTGTTATTGTGAATTCGGGCACCCTGCTGGTACGCCTCCTCGAACAGCTCGCCAAGCTCGAAGGGCAGTCCACCCAGCCCGCCCCGATCATCCAAAATCGACTGGAAGAACAGTTTCGCGGCTGGCGCCACTCCACGAATTTCGCCTCCCGACGCAGTTCCGTCGCCCAGCACGGATCCTGCCACGTGGGTGCCATGACCGTCGGGGTCGGACGGATTCAGATTCCTCCCCCGCGCAATCACTCCGACGATTCGCGCGGGAGGGATGTCGACGTGACTTTCATCAATGCCGGTGTCGGCAATGGCGACGATCTGTCCCTCCCCCTGCTGCGGAAGAATGGGTGGGGGAAGGCTCCCGATTACCGGTGTTGCGTCATCCACGCCGAGCAGGACCCGGGCACGGTCGTTGGCCAGCTTGGGCGGTATGTACTGCTCCATACGAACCCCTGGCAGGAAAGCAATCTCGTCTATGAGTGGCGAGTCTTCGAGCAGGTAGATCCGAATCTTCCGATCACTGGCCGCACCTACAGGCACGTGGTGTTCGTCAAGCCAGCTGAGTATCTCATCACGGTTTGCCTCGGGCTCCTCCAGCAGAAGATCATAGGAGAGCATCAACTTCACGGCTCCCGCCGGCGCACCCGGCGCCACTCCCCGGGTTGCCCTCGGTGCGGCGGCCACACCGGGTTCGATCAGGCGGACGCTTTCGACGAACGGCAGCGCTTCGAGGCGGCGGAGTTGATCAAAAGAGAGTTTGACCCGGTAGCCGCCGATTCGCGACACTCGTTCCCGAAGCGTGACACCCGCATCCTCAATCCGCTTTTTCCAATCCTCCAGCAAGGGGCCTTTTAGGCGAAGAATGTACTGGTCCTCGGCCGCCGGTTCACGCTCCATACCGGTGGGCCCCGGACGATCAATCGTGCGGAAGATACTGCGCCGTCGCATCGCAGGCGGCTCGGCCTCTTCGCCGGCCGCGGCGGGAGGGAGCCCGCCCCCTACATGTTTCTCGACAATCAGTCCCTTTTGCTCTAATTCCGCTATCTGGTCCTCTTCGATTTCACCGACGAGAAAGCTGTCCGTCTTCGCAGGCTCCGACATCCTCGCGAGCGCGAATTCGCGTTCGCTCTCGTCCATGAAATACGCAATGATGTTTCTTTTGGCCATACGCCCTCCCTTGAACGCTCTCGGGGGATCGCCCTTGCATCTGCCTCGCCGATCGAGCCCCCTCTCTTTACGCGATACGTCATCCTACACGCTAGCTTCTATGCCATTAAGAAGCTCCAGCGCCCGTCTTT
Organism: Acidobacteriota bacterium; assembly: GCA_003819755.1. GTDB lineage: Bacteria > Acidobacteriota > UBA6911 > RPQK01 > RPQK01 > RPQK01. The sequence continues at coordinate 3,666 of RPQK01000282.1, forward strand.
GCGCGCTGGGCGGCACAACATCGGTTTCCACCCCCAACAGTTGGTAAGCGTCCCGTATGGCATCCACCAGGAGCGAGTTGTTTTGAGCCTCATGATCGAGTTTCTGGACGGCCTGCACGTAGGACTTCCGACGGCTGATGGCCGTGAGCGCATAGGTTTGGGCCGCACCGATCTGGAATCGCCGCACCTGTTCCTGCTCCGGCAGGGTGCGGGAGAGCAAAGTCGGGATGAATCGGGTCGAGGGGTCTTGAATGGCCTGGATGACCTTGTCCATGGCCTGTTTGGCCAGAATGAATTTCTCGACGTTCAACTCCGTGGGCGGGGGCAATGACTCAGCGATCTTCGGCCCTGCCAGCCCGATCACGTCCATCGTCCACCGGGCGCTGATCGAACCGACTTCGGCCGATGCCGCGAGAAAAGGCAGGCTGATCTTCAGCCCGGCATCCCACTTGTTCACGCTGACGCAGAATCGGACGGCATAGCCGTAGCGGGCCGCACCCTGCTCCTCGGCTATCTCTCGAAACGCGGTGTGCTCCAGAACCACAACCCTCCGACTGGACCCCCCTTCAAACGAGCCGACCACGGGGATGTTCAGGTCCGCAGCGGCCGTGAACGACAGATCGTACGAGCGGACCTGACTGTTTTCCAGATCGGCGAGAGTCTGCGGAAGCGCCGCCGTAGAGGCCCGCCGGAAGCCGGGAGCGGCGGCCTCCTCAGCACTGATCCCCGGCCGTCCCTCAGGGAACGCACCGATGAAATAAGCCGGTTCAGATTCGACCAGGGCCCGCAAGGAACTGATCTGTTTTGCGATGATCTTGTCGGGCGACAGCTCAATCGTGCTTGCCATGACTCACCTCCTTGCTTCAACGCCGTTCCATCGTCAGGAACAACACAGGCAATCGGGCAACGACAGAACGAACGGAGCAGAAACGGTTGATCCGAGAGCGACTGGTGGGGTGGCCCCACGATCAGTTGCATCAAGAGGGCAAGATGAATCTCGTTCTGACAAGCAGATTAGAGGTCCCGGACAACCGGTGTCAAATGTGTTTGGCAATGCCAAAGTGCCGGTCGAGTGGGCGAGGAAGGGAGCTGGGGCAGCAGGGTGCTTGGCGCAAGCCCTGGAGAAGGCAAGAGGGACGGCCGTGGCATTCGCCCCCTCGGTCCTCCGACACGGCAGGGTAGAGCCGAGCCACTTCACACCTCCACGATCCTCGAGCCATACGGCTCAAGGCCAACGTGAATGTTTCTGCCGCCCGGGACCGCGATTTCGGTTTCCTCGGGATCCGAGCCGTTGTTGATTACCATGAGTTTCTGGTGATCAGGATAATAGGCGCACTCGGTCCTGACGTTGCTCGGCAACCAAGCGCAGAACTGTCCTTCGGCTCGCGCGGCAAAGAAGATGGCCCGGTGGAGCAATCGAACATTCTCAGGGGTGTACCTGTGTCCGGAAAAGTAAACGCTCCTCCCCCGGCCAAACTCCTTGGTGGCGATCATGGGACTCCGGCCCCTGGCCGCCAGCACCTGCGTCTTTTCATTCAAGACATAGATATTCCCGGCGTCTGTTCCAAAATCGGGGGCTCCGCTGAGATCCCGCAACATGAAATGGGACCCCCCGTCGACGTCAAACTGGAAGCGGTTAAAAGCTCGGGTGAGGCCAATCTCGCGGTCGACGCCCAACAGTTCCGCGAGTTGGAAGTAATGGCAGCCGTGCCTCAAGGCGGAAGGTTCGCCCACTCCAATGAGGCCTCCACCTTCATACACGAACTCTGAGATCGCCTCGATGATCCGTGGATTCGACCAGTGTTCGCCGCCCGACCACGCATCGTCCACGGTCCCGGCGTTGATGATTACTCTGATTGTCGCGGGAATTCCGCGCCTGACGATATCCTCGAAACTGATGAACTTCACGTCGAGAGGCAGACCCGAGACTGACTCCATAACCTCGTTGTAGTAATTGCCGCGGTTATAGTGGCCACAGCACCCCCAGGCCCGAGTCTGTCCCCAGGCGGTAAGGATGGCGATCTTCGGATCGGCCGTGTAGGGGGAGTCGTTTTCGTGCAGACTCCTCAGCATTCGAAATTCCTTAGCCAGTTCCGTAATGTAGTCGATGAAATCAGGGTGGTTGCGGACCAGATGCAGGTAGCCGCCAAAGCCGATCCGATCCACGCAGTCGCGCAGGAGCGCGCGCCGGATGTCGATCCAGTAGGTCTTGCACTCCAGCGTCGGATTGCCCCCTTCCAGGAAGGAAGGAGCTCCGTTGACTCCCGTCGGGAACAGGTAAGGGTGCATGCGCAGCTCTCGGGTCTCGACGTCCCGCGTCCCGGCGACTTTCCTCGTTTCAAACCCGCTGAAGATGCCGTCGATGATCCCGTCAAAGCCGATCTCTTTGAAGCGTCCGCCCCACGGCTCAAGACCGATCCAATGGTCGTTGTAAAAGACAAAAGCCTTCTTTTCGTGAGCGTGAATCAAGCCCACGCACTTGCGGCCGAAATCGACCACAAACGCGTTAATAAAATCCATCCAGTCCTGGTACTTCCGCGACGGCACCTTGTGAGACGTGTTGTAGAGGCCGGCGTTGACAAAGTCCTCCGACTTGAGCTGGTACCCGAACTTGTCCTGGAACTTGAGAATCGCCAGGGGGCTGACGGTAAACTCGTAGGAGCCCCAGTCGTTGACGATAAACCGCTGTTTCGGGTGATCTCCCCAAAACCACCAGAAGTTGTAGAACATCGAAGTGAGCCGGACCACGCTCGTGTTCGGATGCTCGTGCAGCCACCGCCGCAGATAGGCCAGGATTCGCTCCTGCGCCTCCGGATGCATGGGGTCAATCGGCATCAGGTGTTCCCGATCCCCCCAGTCGTTCGTGACGTGGTTGTACATCGAGATCTCTTCCCAAATGCGGCAGCAGAAGAAGTTGACGGTGTATAGATGCCACTTTCTGGCGTTGTGGATCCTCACGAAACCAGTGGCCGCATCGAACGTCCAGTCCTCGCCTCGAACTTCTTCCCCCGTCGTGCGGTCAAAAACCTGCCACCAGGTCTTCGGCTCATCGTAGCTGTTGATCCGGAACTGCTGACGAAAATAGCCGCTTAGCAGGTCAATCGTGACGGTCGTGGCAAGGGCGACAACCGGCCGGCTCATGATGCAACACTGTTGCAGTTTATCCGGGTGCTCTTTGGCCCACTGGTTGTCGGCCCGAACCAGGCACAATGTCGAATAGATCTCGTAACCCGAGGTGGCAATCGCCTCCGATAGTTGCGTTCCGTCACTGTCACGGATGACATCGGCGCCCCACTTCTGGGCCAACTGCAAAGTGAGCTCCTCATAGCCGGCTTCGCCCGGCAACGTAAACCCTCCGGTTACCAGTGACTTGTTGTCCATTTTTATCCCTCAACGGAGAAACTGAACCGAGCTGTCGTTGATCTCCACCTGATGCGTGGCCAGCAAATTGATCATTTCAGCCCCGGCTAGAAGGACCGGGCCGTACCCATGCGCGGCGTAGACGTTGATCGGTCGGTAGTAGTAAAAGGCCGGGTCAAAGGCCATACCGGTGCCGACACACGTACCCTCCACCTGCCCCTGCGCGTTGACCTTCGTCGAGACGGCGTTCCAACCGAGTTGCGTCATGGGCCCGTAGACGACCGGGCTGACCCACCCTCGATTCATCGCGCGGGCGATGCTGTAAACGAAGATCGCGGTGGAAGAAGTCTCGAGATACGAGTCGCTCCGGTCGAGCAGTTGATGCCAGAACCCGGAACCAGACTGGCAGGCGGCCAGGCCCCGAATATGGGCGCGGAGAAGCTCGAGCACGGCCTGACGACCCGGATGGTCCTCGGGCAGCACTTCAAGCAGTTCCACTTTCGCCATCAGCGCCCAGCCATTCGCGCGTGCCCAGTGAAAGTCCGGGTGGACATCCATTCCCGCAACCCACCCATGCATGTACAAGCCTTCGTTTTTGTTGAACATGCGTTCGGAGAATTGCCGAACCTGCTTGACCGCATCGTCGAAGTAGCGCCGCTCGCCCGTAAGCTTACCCATCTGCGCGAGGGCGGGGACGCTCATGAACAGGTCATCGAGCCATATGGTGTTGGGTTGCGGACGGTTGCGGGCGAGTGTTCCGTCCGGGAGCCGGAACTCGCGAGTGCTGATGTACTGAATGTAGTTGTCAATAAGTGGCCGCAGGTCGGCCTTGATGCCGGCACGCTGACCCTTGATCATGGCGGCGCACATCGACCCGGCGTCATCCAGCGCTCGAGGGTTGATCACCGAGCGGACCGGGGAAGGGGACTGCGGGCGGGCTTTCATTTGGTCGCGATAGTGCGGGGTTATTCGCGCGATGAACTCCAACCGTCGGGTGGCGTAATCAGTGAACTGCGAATCACCGGTCGCCTCTCCGGCCAGCAGCATCCCGGCGTAAACCACACCCCACTCGTAGCTGATAATTCTGAAGTCACCCTGTTCAATCACCGTATTGGAATCGACGCGGGCAAGATCCGCGACCTCCTGTCGGGTGTCGCGGTTCACGAGCCGTGCCGGTGTCGTTGCTTCCAGGTAGGCGCGCACCCGATTCAGGACCTCGATGATTTGTTCTTTCGAGAGCTTCCCGTACGGAACCGGATACTCGGGTTGAAGTGTGTGCAAGGGCGTTGTCGTGTCCGACTGTTTGGCCTTGGGCGCCTGGGCAAAAATCGTCGGGCACCCGACGACCAGTAAAAAACCAAGAAACATGGCGAGCAAAAAGAAAAACCGCTGGGAGAGACTGGAGTTCATCGGGGCGAGCTTAGTGAGCCCGCCCGTAAGTGACAACGAGAAACCAGACGGTCTGCGACTTTTCGCATGGCGCACGCAGCAGGGTCATTCCGGGCGGCTCTCTATTCGTCCTAACCGCCGATGTTTGAAAACGATTCACTCGTCTCGTGACTCTTTCCGACGCGCCCCGCGTCCCGCCCATCGGCGCCAATTCTCTTTCGCTATGCGAGAAGGAAGCGCAATCTTACAGAGTCACACGACTTGAGCGGTCGACAGGTCTGACGCCGCCTGACGGTGGAAGCGTCCGCTGGGAGCGCAGGCGAGACGCCCAATGCCATTTACTTTTTTGCCCGGTGGCCAGGGCGAAGTCGGTGCAACCAGCGGTGGTGAACGGGGCTTTTATTGTGGCCGGACTCTCCAGAGTCCGGCAGCCGGGCTGGGAGCCCGGCGAAAACGATGGTTGCAGCTCGCCGGTTCAGGCCGACCCCGGGGGTCGGCTGCCGGAC
>RPQK01000283.1 GCA_003819755.1 Acidobacteriota bacterium
CCTCTCGACATACGGCGCCGCAGTTCGAAAGCGAGACCGTGGTAGTTACTGGCGCCGCCGTTGTCAACGATGTAAGCCCCGCCCAGTTTGCCGGGGTTGACCCTGAAGAAGTTCGCTGGCAGGCCCGCCGTCGCCGAATTGGCCCGCATCCCGGCGTTGCCGACCAGCGTGTTGGCGAAATCGATCGGCCGCGGGTAATCCGGGAAGAGGTAATTGACTAAGGTTGAGCTCTTGAAGTTTGAGGACGTGTACAGGGCCGCGTCACCGGCCTGCGATCCGGGCTTCCCGGAGAAGAACGCCAGCATGAAGGGTAGCGGGCTGGTCCCGCTGCCCGGGCCGAAGTACGCGAAACTGCCATTGCGGCTGCCGCCGGCCGCATTGTTGGCCTGCAAGTTGGCCATGGCCAGCTTGAACTCGTCAGCAAACTTGTTCTCGATGAGGTTCGTCTCGTTGATGTTGTACTGTCTCCAGAGACCGGTCCCCTTGTTGCCGACGTAACGGGCTTCAAACACCGTGTCCTTGGTCAACTCCCGCTGAATCCCGAAGCTCCAGGATTGGATGTATCCGAGGCGGAGCTTCGGATCGAAAGTATTGACCGAATCTCCGACGAGCCCCGTGAGCGGATAGGCAGGGGTGTCGGTGAAGGTGGGAGGACCAAGACGGTTTTTATCGCGGAAAAGCAGTGGAAGATTGCCTAAACTCCCGCCCACCAGATTTCCATTCGTCATGTTGCGGGTGGCGGTCAGAGAGCCTCCCGGATTGCTTCCCAGGATGGCAGTGAACACATTGGTCCCCTCCCGATTGAAAGCGATCGAGTAGCCGCCGCGAATGACGCTCTGGGTGCCGCTGCCGAAGATCTTCCGCAGGACGGAGTTGTTCCAGTTGGGACTCCAGGCGAAGCCCAGGCTGGGGGCCAGGTTGTTGTAGTCGGTGTCGTAGGCTTTCTGTCCTGCCTCGAAAGAAACAAATTGCGTCTCCTTGCCGGTCAACGTTCCCGGTTTGAACGTGTTGCCGGCCCCGGAGATCCCCCACAATTCTGCGAATGTCGTTGTGGAGTAAGCACTGTTCAAGGCGGTGAAGGGGAACTGAACTTCCCATCGCAGGCCGTAGTTCACCGTGAGGTTCGGTTTCCAGCGCCAGGAGTCCTGGGCGAAGAAGCCGCTTTCCCGCATCTGCGCGCGCTGGATTCGGCGGCCCATGTATAGGTACTTCCCGGTCTTTTCGTCCAGGTACGCCGTGGCTCCTATGCTGGTGACACGTCCAGTCAAGAGCGCGTAGATGTTGGCGGCGCGAGTCCGGTCAGAGGCGGAGGAACCGGGGAAATTCGCAGCGCTAAACATCGCGTTGGCGGGATCAGTTGAATCCACCCCCAGGCCGATCGTCACGGCCGCATTGCCGGTGTTGTTGAACAGGTTGACCTGGCTGAAATTGAACCCAAAATTCAGGGTGTGGGTTCCCTTGATCCAGCTCACCGTGTCGTTGAATTGCTTGACCGGAGAGTTGCGGCGCTGCGGGCTGTTGACTGCGTACCACTGGCTGATTCCCGGACCGGTGATGCTGACGGCATAGCCTCCACCCAAGCCGAAACTGGCCGGGCCGACCTCCGGGTACCAGACAGTTAACCCACCCTGAAGCCCAAAGCGAGCTTCATTCACGAGTGTGGGTGTGAGGGTCGAACGCAGCGCGGTCACATTGGACCAACGGGGTCCGCCCTGACTGCCGAAGTTATCGAAATCCGGAAAAGCTGGGTCCGCAGTATTCAGGAAGTCCACTTTGGAACCGAAAGCCTGGTAGTTCCACACATTCTCGATGTGGTGTTTGTCGGTAACGTTCAGATCGAAACGCACCGTCGGGAAACGGCGGGTCTGACCTCCAGTGTTGGTGAACGTGTAATACTGAAAATTGGGATCGCTGTGAGCGCGCACTGACCCGGTCTTGGAGGTGGAACCGCGGATAGCTGCAAGTAATGCCGCTGTCGTTGGATCTGGGGTTGCCGTCTGGTTGTTGCCGGCCGCAAGTGTGAAGAGGTTGACCGACTGAGTGCCGTACCGGAAAATGCCGCTCTGCGCTTCCGGCGTGAGAATCGTTCGATCTCGCGTGTACTGCTCCGGCAATCGATATTCCTCATAATTGACGAAGAAGAAAGCACGGTCGCGACCGTCGAACAGGCCCGGGATCCTTATCGGGCCACCCACTCGTACCCCGTACTGGTTCAGGAGAATCCGGTCCCGCGGGGCTTTGCCGGTCTTTGGGTCCGGCGTCTTGTCGCGGTTGTTGTACCAGAAATTGGCGTTCAGAGCAGGGTTCCGATGATATTCGTAGAGACTGCCGTGGTACTCGTTGTCGCCGCCCCGCGTCACGAACTTGATCTGGACGGCGCCTTCGGCGCCGCTCTCCGCTCCGGGGGTCGCCGTCGACAGAGTGACTTCCTCGATGGCGTCCAACCGCGGGCGGATATAAGTGAAGAACCCGTCTGAGGACTTGAGCAGGTTGTCCTGAACATTGAGGCCGTCAATCGTGATGTTGAGCGAGCCTTTCGGCAACCCGTTGACCGAAGACGTACGCGGGCGGCCGGGCGTGGCTGTGCCGGGCAAGAGCAGGACAAGGTCCAGCGCATCGCGCGAGACGAAAGGCAGATCCGTGATCTGGCGTCCCGTGATGGTCGTTGCGACGTTGGCCGTCTGAGTCTGCAGGACTTGTGCGCCGCCCATGACGATCACCGATTCGGTCGGCTCGCCAACCTGCAGCGTTATCTTGACGCTAGCCGGTGTGGCCACGTCGACTTTCACGTCGTTAACCACCACCTGCTTGAACCCAGGCATGGTGACGGTTACCGAGTACATCCCTGAAGCCAAGGCGGGAACCATGAAGGTTCCGTTCTCGGCGCTCATCGTTGTGAATTCGCCGCCGGTCGCTGAATTTTTGACAAGGATTTCAGCGCCAGGAATGACGCCGCCGGACGGGTCGAAGACTGAGCCGGAGATCGACCCGGTGGCAGTTCCCTGACACCACACGAAAGTGCTCGAGACCGTGACCAGGGCAGCCACAAGCCCAAGCTTCAACACCAGTTGTTTCATACGCCCTCCCCCGAGGTTTGGCCAGAACGGCCGTGAAGGTAATGCGTCTGAATAATAGATTCACATTTCGGGGCTGTCAACGCCCTTCTGCCAGGCGAATCAACCATTTCGACCGATGTATAAAAATACAGCAGTCCGGCATGTGCGGAACGGTCAGAGCGCCGGGCATTTGTGTCACAATCAAAACGGAAGCTGAGATCTGAGGGAGGAGTCCGCATGAATCCGAAACAGTACTCGTTGTTCGTGGCGATCGCACTCGTGGCCGGATTGGCGAGCGGGGCTGTGGGGACTTGGATTTTCAAACCGCGGGCCGTGACCGCACAGGAGTTTCGTCTGGTGGATACCGCCGGGAAGACCCGGGCGGTCCTGGCCACGATCTCCCCCTGGTCCACGGCTGCCGCTCCGACGGACCATGTCGGGCTCACGCTTTATGACACGGCCGGCAGGGTGCGGGTCCAGGTCGCCTGGGAGGAACGCAAATCCGAAGACGGAAAAACGATCGGTATGGCGGCGATCGATCTGAGAAATCGCTCTGGGATCTCGCTGGGCTCGGTGCAGTTGACCGAGCACCAGTATTTTGCGAATTCCACCCTCACAGTAACCGACGGAGCGGGCAAGGTGACGTGGGTGCATCCGGCGGGCGTCCATCTGTCCGGCCCAGGCGCCAGCCTCTCGATGGGGCAACCTCAGAAGGAGCCGAACCTCCTCCTCTCGCTCGAAGGCAAGGAGAACCGGCCGCACGTGACGTTGGTGAGCCGGCCGCAAGACAAAACCGCTATTTCTCCCCTCGTGGAGATTCGCGACGAAGCCGGCAAGGCCACCTGGACGGCGCCGTAGGGACAGAAGGGACACCAGGGACAGAAGGGACGACGCTGCGTCACTTCTGTCCCTTCTGTCCCTTGTGTCCCTGGTGTCCCTTGCCTTGGCCGATGCACCGGGTTAGTGTGTTACAAGCAGCGAAAGGAATGTAAAACACATGATACGAAGACAGGATCGACGCGAATTCATCAGAACTGCCGCTGTGGGCGCCGGCACGCTTTTCACGGCAGCCTCGTTCCCGGGAATCCTGGCCGCACCTTCGCCGGTTAAGGCCAACGACATCGTGTCCCTGGGAAAGACCGGTATCAAGGCGTCCCGCCTGGCACAGGGAACCGGGTTTAACGGCGGAGCCCGATCCTCGGCACACACCCGTCTCGGGCCGCAGGCTTTCGACACCCTGATCAAACACTCCTTGGATCAGGGGATAAACTTCATGGATGCGGCTGACCTTTACGGCAGTCACACCTTTTTAAGGAACTCCCTTAAATCGATACCGCGCGAGAAATATGTCCTCCTCAGTAAGATCTGGCCGCGTCGAGAGCCTTGGAACGCGGCTTCAGGCGGCGCGAACGAGGAGGTCGATCGTTTTCGGAAAGAACTGGCGACGGACGTAGTTGATATATGCCTGATTCACTGCATGATGGACTCCCAGTGGCCCCAAACCTATGCCCGGATCAGAGACGAGCTGTCAGGGCTGAAACAGAAGCGCATGGTCCGAGCGGTGGGCGTATCCTGCCACGATTTTGGAGCCTTGAAAGTGGCGGCAGCCGATCCCTGGGTTGACGTCATCCTGGCACGCATAAACCACAAGGGAGGAGCGGCCTACTCGATGGATGGAACGGCAGCAGAAGTGAGCGATGTCTTGCGGACGGCCCGTAAGAACGGCAAAGCGATACTCGGAATGAAAATCTTCGGTGCTGGAAAACTGGTTGAGCCGCAGGAAAAAGACGCCTCGCTGAAATATGTCCTCGGAAACGGCCTTGTCGACGCCATGACCATCGGGATGTTGAGCACAGGCCAGGTCGATGACACCGTTGAGCGGATCTCGCGGGCCTTGCAGTCCTGACCGCTAGCCGCCGACCACTGCCCGCTGCCCGCTGCCAGGTGAGCGGTCAGCGGGCAGCGGGCACCACCCATTCCACACCATCATGTCTATCCATCTCAGACACGCGGAAATGATTGACCGCCGCCAGAAGCGGCTGTCAATCGAAAGGGGGCATGTCGATTTCTGGCACCGGCGCGGTAAGGGATCGTTCCATCTCGAAAACATCGAGCTGATAAAGTGGCTCCTCGACGCCGTGCTGCGCGTGACGGGGCTGTATGCGCGGGGAATTAGAAATGCGCTGGACCTTCGGCTGCGCGAGGTCGAATTCTCCTTCTCGGCTCTTCCGCCGGCTTTCGATGGCTTCAGGATTCTGCATCTCTCGGACCTGCACCTTGACTGTCTCCCCGAACTCCATGAGCGTTTGGCGGAGGTGATTGGCGGACGCGAGGTGGATCTGTGTGTCCTGACCGGGGACTATCGGTTTGACGTGAAGGGCTCTGCCGACGAGGCGCATGGGCTGCTTGGCCAGGCACTCAAGCGAGTTACGTCACGTTTCGGGTTGGTCGGCATCCTCGGCAATCATGATTTCCTGGAAGCGGCCGCCGCGCTGGAACAGATGGGGGTCCGGGTACTCTTGAACTCGTCGCTGGAAATCAGGCAGGGAGGCGAGAGCCTTTGGCTGGTGGGGCTTGACGATCCTCACTACTACGGCTGCGACGACCTCCCCGCGGCCCTTGACGCGGTTCCACCAGAGGCTTTCAAAGTCTTGCTGGTTCACAGCCCGGAGCTGTTGCAGGAAGCCTCGGAGGCTGGTTTCGCCCTCTACCTGTGCGGTCACACCCATGCCGGGCAGATCCGCCTCCCGGGCATCGGCCCGGTTATCAGGAATGCCTCGTGCGCCCGCCGTTTCACGGCCGGCGCCTGGCGCTATCGAGGCGTCCAGGGGTACACCAGTCCGGGGATCGGCGCCTCACTCCTCCCGGTTCGTTTTCTTTGTCCCCCCGAAGTGACTTTGATCCGCCTACTTCGCGGCTGACGGCATTTCGTCCAACAAAAAATTGGCTCCGGCTCCCTACTACCTCGCGCGTCGTTTGCGATACGATGGTTTAATAAGAAGCATACCGCGCCTGTGACCTGAGAAGTAAAGTGTGTCCCCTTTCCGAGATTTCGAGGGAGGAATCCGTGAAGATAAAGAACCTTGTAGTGTGCCTGGCTGTCCTTTCCGCGTGTGCGTTGTTTGTGAGCGCCCAGCCCCAGCAGTACCTGCTTCCCCAGGTTGGCAGTGGAACCTATGCGGGAGGCAGCATCCGAACCACGTTCATACTGTTTAACCCCACTAACGGCCCGATTGATGTCACGATCAGGTTGAGAAATGACGCCGGAAATCCCATGCTGGTGACGATCCCTTCCGTCGGTACGACTGACGAATTCGGACCGTTCACTCTGCAAAAGGGAGAGACCCGGATTCTGCAGACGGACGGGTCCGGGACACTATCGGCCGGATCGGCTTTTGTGGAAGCCAACGGAACTCTCGGAGTGTCGGCCGTCTTTTCGCTTTACGATACTCAAAAGAACTTCCTGACGGAGGCAGGAGTTGGGAGCGCGGAATCGCTGACGGACTTTGTCATCCCGGTCGATGCGGCCGGCAGTTTCAATACCGGCGTGGCGTTGGTGAACCCTGGCCAGGCGGACGCTTCTGTGACCTACCGGCTCGTCGACAGTAACGGGCAGGTGGTAGAAACCCAGACGGCCACCCTTGGTCCCAGGCAGCATCGAGCCCGCTTTGTCGTCGGTCCCGGCGAGTTGTTCCCGAACATCGGGAATTTCCAGGGTACATTGCAGGTGACGAGCACTCAGCCGCTTGCCGCGATGACACTCCGCCAGAATGGCGCACCTCTCTCGTACACGACTCTTCCGGTCGTCTCAAAAGGAACGACGGGAACGAGTTTCAATTTGCCGCAGGTAGCCAACGGCACCGACCCCGCCGCCAATTTGAAGATGCGGACGACCTTCATCGTCTTCAACCTTGCCCAGACGCCGGCCAACGTTGATTTCCAGGTAAGAAAGCCCGACGGGACAGCGTTTCCTCTGAGTGTAACGGGGAAGGGAAACACCAACGGGACGTTCAGCCAGAACTTACCGGCCGGCGGCTCGGCTTTCCTGCAGACCGATGGTTCCGGGCCGCTTTCGGTTGGCTCGGCTCAAATCAGCTCCAACACTCCAGTCGGAGTATCGGCGATTTTTACGCTGTATGGCGGCAACGACTTCCTCACCGAGGCAGGAGTCGGCGACTCGCCGACTCGAACAGATTTCACCTTGCCGGTCGATGTGACCGGCAGTTTCAGTACCGGCGTGGCGTTCTTTAACCCTGGCGATGCTCCTGTAAACGTGTCGGTTCGCCTGCTCGATGAGGCCGGGAACCGACTGGCCGAATCGGTTCCTCTTGAGCTCGCCCCCAGAAGTCAGGTCGCCCGATTCGTTTCCGAGCTGTTCTCGGGCCAGACGGGTCTGCGCGGCTCCCTGGCGGTTCGGTCCTCCGGGCCGATCGCCGCGGTAACGCTTCGCCAGAACTTCCCGCCTTTGACGTACACGACTCTTCCGGTGGTCGTGGGGACTTCGAGCGGAACCCTACCGCCCGGAACTCCGCTTATGGTCCAGAGTAAGGTCAATCTAAACGCAGGGTCGGACCTGGCCGTTGACGCCCAGCTCGAACCGGGATTCAAAATCAGCGGCGTGCTCGGAGGGCGTATCACCAGAGTTGAGCGCGTGTTCGCGACAAACGCGGCCGGGGAGATGTTTCCGGGGCAGATGGACCACAGCACTGGACGCTACGAGATTGTCGTGCGGCCAGGAAATTACACGCTATCGACATGCTACCAACCGCGGAAATCGGGCGCGCTAAATTTGCCCTATGTCCTGTATACCGACCCGTCCCCGGTAGCGGTCAGCACGAACGTGCCACGGGACCTCGCCGTCCCGGACGTCACTCTGCAGACGCTTCGCGGCTCGGTGACGGGGTTCGAACAGTTGCCAGCGAATACGGGGGTTTCCATAGCCTTCGGCGAGCCGAACGGGAGCGCCAGCCTCATCATTCCTCTCGCCGCTGATGGGAGTTACGAGGGCCTGGTCCCGCCCGGATCGTATACCGCCAGCCTCATCGTTTTGGGGGTGTCCACTCCGAATCAACCGAAGTTCGGGGTCTACAGCCTGAGCGCTGTTCCCATCGTCGTGGCCGGGACAACCGGGGCAAATTTCACTATCCCCGCACGTTCAAACATCCACGGCAAGGTCCGCATGGCCGACTTGTCTGCCGCTCCGATAAATTCGGTTGTCTCCTCATTGGAACCCCAACTTGCGAATTTGGGAAAGGACGTTTGCAACGTGCCGATCGCAGACAACCTGGCGGCCATCGACGCGACCGGGAACTACGAGATGATGCTGGCAAACGGGAAGTCCTACCAACTGGCGCTCACGGTTCCCCAAGGGTCGGGCATAGTGCACTACGCGACGGGCCGAACCATCGAGAACCTGTCGGGCGCGCGGGTGGAGGATTTTCTCTTGCCTGCACTTCCAGGTGCGGTGACCATCTCCGGAAAAGTGACCAATCCCGAAGGAGTAGGGCTTAAAGGTGTGACAGTCACGGCCGAAACCGATAAGGTAACGACCGATACCACCGGCATCGGCTTTTCGTCCTCGACAGTGACGGACGATTCCGGTAACTACGCCATCTCCGTGCTTAAGGGGACCGAATACCGGCTGAAGTTCACTCCGGCCGGCCAGTAAGGCGAAAAGCAGTAAGCCAGAAGTCAGGAGTCAGGAGTCAGGAGTCAGGAGTCAGGAGTCAGGAGTCAGAAGTCGGAAGTCAGAAGTCAGAAGTCAGAAGTCAGAAGTCAGGAGTCAGAAGTCAGAAGTCAGAAGTCAGAAGTCAGAAGTCAGAAGTCAGAAGTCGGAAGTCAGA
>RPQK01000284.1 GCA_003819755.1 Acidobacteriota bacterium
AACGGCTCCACCCCCGGCTACTCTCCTCTCACGCCTCCGGCGTGAGGAAGGAGATGGACCGAGTCCCGGGCAAGTCACGTCTCAAGATACGTAGAAGGATCAGGGCAACGAGAGGCCGACGCTTTATCAGGCCTCGAGGCGACGCTCGCGCAAAGAGTGCGTCTGTGAGCGGCTTACTTGCCGCCCCCTCCCGCTAACAGATTAATAACCGGGAAGTTAGTAGAGAAGCGGCCATGTGGCGCTTCACGCTATATTTTATTCGAATATTGTTATTTTATCCTTGACAGCCAGGAAGTCCAGAGCTAGCCTGAGGCTGCCCGTTGCCGGGCTTGTCATCGCTCGTGATTGATATCGTCCGAGTTCTCGGTATTGGGGGGGAGGGAGGACGCAAGTGGCGCATGCAACTGAGTCAGCCGGCCAGGTCAATGTCGGTAGGGAGTCCGCAGGAGGGATAACCAGCAGCTACACCGTCGACGAAGGTGTGCGACTGCGGGTCCCCTATTCTTTCTTTGGCAGTATCTACGATGGCGAGGAGGAGGCGGCCGTGCTGTCGGCCATGAAGCAGGACTCGCTCACGATGGGGCCGCAGGTTCTGGCCTTTCAGAAAAGCTTCGCAGAATACACGGGGACGAAATACGCGTTTGCCGTCTCGAACTGCACGACTGCGATGCATGTCTGTTCCCAGGTGATCGGCCTGCGGCCGGGCGACGAGGTCATCGTGACCCCGAACACCTTTATTGCCACCACGCTGGTCATCCTGAAGGAAGGCGCCACGCCCGTCTATGCCGACATCGATCGCCGGACGTTCAACATCGACCCGCGCGAGGTGGAGAAGAAAGTCACCAACCGGACCAAGGCGATCTACGTCGTCCACTACGGCGGGCAGATGGTCGACATGGACCCGATCATGGAAATCGCCGCCCGGTTCAAGCTCGTCGTGATGGAAGACTGCGCTCACGCGCCGGGGGCGGAGTACAAGGGGAGGAAGGCCGGTTCGATCGGAGACTTCGGGTGTTTCAGTTTTCACTCGCTCAAGAACATGACGACCCTGGGCGAGGGCGGCATGATTTCCTGCAACATCGACCGGTACGCCGAGGGAATCGAGAAGCTCCGATGCATGAACCTCGACCAGTGGAAAGACCAGAAGGACTACTGGATTCCGTCCCATTTCGATGTGGTCGATTTTGACGGGAAATGGGGCAATAACTACCGGATGAACGAGGCGCAGGCGGCGGTAGGCAGTGTCCAGCTCAAGAAGCTCGACTGGCTGAACAGTCTGCGAGTCAACAACGGCCGGTACGTCACCGAGGGGATCAAGGGAATCCGCGGTATCACCCCGGTCTACGAGGATCCCGACTGCAAACACGTTTATCACCTCTACACGGTCTGCATCGAGGAACAGGAGCTCGGGGCGAGCCGAGATGATTTTTTGCGCGTGCTTTACCGCGAAGAAGGGATCCAAGGGATCCTTCATTACCAACCGACATACCACTTTACCGGACTTAAGAAGCTCGGTTACCGGCAGGATCTCTGCCCGAACGCCGAGGAGTTTTTCTATCGAAGGGATTTGAACACCCCTCAGCATCCCAGGCTGACGAGGGATCAGCTCGACGCGATTATTCAAGGAGTACGAAGCGCCGCAGCGAAGGTAAGGCGTTGAACCGACGGGAGGCCACTATGAGAAGACTTGAGGTTTTTGTCCTGCTCTTTTTAGCTCTGCTGGGGAGCGCGTATGGTCAATCGACGTTCGCCACCATTACTGGCAGCGTCACCGATCCGAGCGGTGCTGTGCTACCGGGCGTGGAGGTGACGGCCGTCCACAAGACGCTCGGCCTTAAGTTCACCACCATTTCCAATGACTCGGGGATTTACACTCTCCCCGAAGTCAGGGAAGGTGAATACACCGTTTCGGCGGTCCTTACCGGCTTCAAGGAATTCGTGGCAGACCGAATCATCCTGGGGGCCAGGGCTGCGCGACGTTTGGACATCCGGCTGGAAATCGGCGAAGTGCAGCAGAAGATCGAAGTAGTGGCCGAGGCGGGTGTAATCGAGACGGAACGCGCGGTCATCGCCAGCGGCAGGTCAGAGACAGAGCTGCACAAGCTGCCCCTGAGCAACAACAGCATGTACTTCATGTTCATGACCCTCCCGATGACGCAGGCGCGCGGCAGCTCGCCCTCCTTTGCAGGCAGCCGCACGGACCAGTACCAGATGTCGGTTGACGGAGGGAGCATCAACAGCGGCCAGGGCGGTGTCATTTCCAACCTGGCGAACCAGACCGAGACCTACAAGGAAATGAAGGTCGAGATGGTGAACAACAGTGCCGAACATGCCGGTCTCGGCCACGTCATGTTCGTCACGAAATCGGGCGAAAACAAGCTCCACGGTTTTGGTTTTTACAACTACCAGAGCCCGTGGTTCAGGGCCCGCGACTTCTTTGATGCCACGCGCGCCAGCGGCATCGATCTCGAATACGGCTTCGGCGTTGGTGGCCCGGTTTACATTCCGAAACTCTACGACGGCAGAAACCGGACTTTCTGGTACCTGACAGCCGACCAGGATTCAGGGAGCAAGGTGCGTGAGGAACTCACCCCGAATGTCCCGCTTGAAGCCTGGCGGAACGGCGATTTTTCCGCGCTCGGCCTTCAGATCAGGAACCCCCTGACAGGCGAGGTCTACAAGGACGGTAAGATCCCGGCGAACCAGATCAACCCCATTTCGAAGCTGATCCAGGAGCGGTTCTGGCCCCTCCCGAATGTCGGCGATGTGAATACTTTCCGTTCCAGGAACTACCTGGAGATTTTGCAGGGCGAGCCGAGTGAAGAGTGGCACGGTGTGGCCAAGTTGGATCACACCTTCCGGCCCTCCGACAGCGTGTTCGCAAGCTATCAGCTCCACCAGGTGGACGTGAATGACTGGGAGACTTCTCTTCCGGCTTTTGGCTGGAAGAACTGGAAGCGACAGAGCAAAGTCTTCGGCGCCGGTTGGAATCATACCTTCAGCCCGATGCTTCTTAACCAAGCCCGGTTCTCGCATGCCTTTAACGGATACCCGCGCCGAGGCCCACTGGATGGGCGCGAGGTCATGTCTTATCTGGGCAGCACGGCTCTCGGTCCGATCCAGGGGCTTCACGAGCCGTATCCGGAAGGCGGCGGTGTTTTTCAAACCAGTTTCACTGGTCTGAGCGTCACCTCGGTCTCGCAGCAGGTCACTCTGAACCCCGGCTTCGTGAACATGAACACGAATTTCCACAACGACCTGAGCTACTTCCGGGGCACGCACAACATGAAGATGGGAGTACAGGTTGGAAAGGTCAGGTTCGCAAACCAGGAGTACCACAGTGCGACGTTTGGGAGCGTTCAATTCGCCAACACCTTCACCAAGGTGTCGGGTGTCAGCAAGTCGGGACATCCGTACGCGGATTTCCTGTTCGGCGTCCCGACCAGCATGAGTCGCGGCGTACCGGAACCGCTCGAGGACACACGCAGGAACGTCATGGACCTTTATTTCCAGGATGACTGGAAAGTGAACTCGCGACTGACCCTCAACATGGGGCTCCGGTACGAGTACCATGCGCCCTGGAAAGCCGTGAACGGCATGCTGGCGATGTTTGACCCCATTGCCGGCCGCATAGTCGTGGCGGATGAGGGCATGAGTGCTGTTTCTCGCTATCTACCGGCGGGCTACGTCGACATCGTGAGCGCCAGCAGCGCCGGTTTCAACTCTGACTTCCTGGTGAACCCGGACAGGAACAAGTTGGCGCCGCGCGTGGGTTTCGCCTACCGGCCGTTCGACGGCAGCACCGTGGTGCGAGCGGGCTACGGCATCTTCTACGACATGACTCCGCAGAGTCCGAGCGCAGCCGGCAGTTCACCGTTTGTCCAGGGTGAGCCGACTTACACCAACAGTGCTTCAAGCCTCGTCGTTTTCCCGCGGGTCTTCCCGAATACGGCGGACGCCAAGGAGGCGACTGTCAGCATTCCATCCGCGATCAACCCTGACCTGAAATTCCCCTACACTCAGCAGTGGAGCTTGACCCTCGAGCACGAGCGTTGGAACACCGGATTCCGGGCGTCCTATGTCGGCACATCGACTCACCAGATGTTCTGGTCGCGAAACATTAACTCCCCGGCGCCCGACGACCAGCTTTTTGTCAACAAGGCGCGGCCGTTCCCGAAGTATCCCGGAATCTCCTACGTGGACAACGGCGGGAATCACATCTACAACGCCCTGAACCTGGACGTCTCCCACCACATCACGAAGGGCTTCTCCTTCCAAACCACTTACACGTGGGCACGCGACATGGGGGACGACACTAATCCGCTCAACCCGTTTAACCGCTCCGCTGAACGGGGTCCGGACGAGATCGTTCCGAACCAGCGGTTCGTGGCGAACGCGATCTACGAGCTCCCGTTCGGGCGTGGAAAACGGTTGTTTGGTAATGCACCCGGATATCTCGACATGGCACTCGGCGGCTGGGAGTTTTCCCTGGTCAGCCAGCAGCAGACCGGGAAGCACCTGACTCCTTCAATAAGCATGGCGGACCCGAATGGGATCATCTGGACGGCCTCGGCGAACCGGCCCTCGACGACCATTCGGCCGGACCTCGTGGGGAATGCAAAACTCGACAACCCGTCACACGAACAGTGGTTTAATGTTGCGGCCTTCGCAGCACCGCCCGTCGGCCGGTTCGGTAATGCCGGTCGGGGCATCATTACCGGGCCCGGCCTGAACGTTTTCCATGCCGGTTTGCTCAAGTCCTTTCGATTCTATGAGGATCTGAAATTCGTCGTTCAACTCGTGGCAACCAACGTCTTCAATCACACGAACTTCACCAACCCTCAGATGAATGTCTCGAATACTGCTGCCGGAGAAATCTCGGACGTCGGCGGCCCGAACAACAGCAACCCCGGCGACCGGGCGCAGTCTCGGCAGATGTTCCTGAGGTTGCGAGTGGACTTTTAGGAAGACAGTCGGGGCGGTTGTCCAGCGGACGAACACGGACTGACACGGACTGACACGGACCACCGAAAAGTCCTTGTCAGTCCGTGTTCGTCCGTGCTGGTCCGTGGTTGTTTGATAATCTACGCCAATGCTCAGACGCGTCGTTCGGGTCGCGATTCCTATCCTGACGCTGTTCTTCGCCCGCGCTTCTGCTGATCAGAACTCCACCACACACTTCACCGGACTTCCCGGTGTTCGGGCGATCGCTTTCAACGCTCGGGGTGAGCTGTTTGCCAGTCTGCCCGGGCCGGCGGGAAAAGTCGTTCAGGTCGTCGCACCTGAGGAGTCCGTTTTGCTCGCCACGATTGGCGGAAGTACGTCCGGCCTCGCTTTTGATGCCCAAGGGCAGCTCTACGTGGCCGACCCGGGAAGAAGATCGATTCTCAAGATCACGCCTTCCGGGAAAGTTACGGTCGCGGCCGACAAGTGCGGCGGCCAGCCGCTGGTGGAGCCGGTCGACCTGGTCGTCTCTCGGTCCGGCCTTATCCTCTGCGATATGGCGACATCCCGAATCTGCCGCCTTGACGGTGCCTTGGTGACAAATGCTGTCTCCAAACCCTCGGCTTTAGCTGGCACTGTCGATGGCCGAACGGTTTATGCCGGTGACGCACAAGGCGACATCTGGCGGTTGAATAGTGACGGGACAGGGGTCCGGCTTCTCGCGTCGTTAAGACAGCAGATAGGCGGGCTTGCACTCGATCGGAAGGGGAATCTCTACGTGGCTGGAAGCGCCGGCCTCACCCTCCTGACCCCCGAAGGTCGACTTATCAATCGGCAACCGTTTGCCGAAGGGCTTTCGGACATCTCCTTTGGAATTGCGGACCGCGCGAGCTTGTTTGTTTCACAGCCGACGTCGGGGGCTATTGCCCGGCTGAAGGTCCCCAATGAATCACAGCCGACCATGTGGGAACTTGATAAACCACTTCGCATCACCCAGCCGGCCGACGGAGATGTCCTGAACCGGAATGACGGAACCGTGACTCCCGAAGGCCTCCGCATAACCGTTCGAGGAGAGGCGAGGGTCGGGGGGACGGTCAAAATCAACGGAGCGGCTGCGCCGGTGCGCGACGGCAAGTTCGAGACGCAAGTGACCGTGAACGAGCCGACCACCAGGATTCAGGCCCAAGGCCCGGGTGGTTCTGTCGACGAAGCAACGGTGCTGTGGGACCGGCAGTCCTTCCCCCGTTATCGGGTCTCGGTCGATGACAATATCCGCTGGTTGAAGGACATCGCCTTGCACGAGCCGCCTTACCGATCGATCTTCGACAATCCTTACCTGGGTTTCTGGCGGGAGATGCATCAGAAGTACGGGGCGAAAGTCCATTTCAATATTTACTACGAGACCCGCGGCTTCACGCTCAACCAAATGCCTGTCCGCTACAAACCGGAGTGGCAGGAGAACGCGGATTGGATCCGGCTTACGTTTCACGCCCGGGCGAACGATCCGGACCGCCCGTACCTTCATTCCTCGGCCGACCGCATTCGGCAGGACTACCGGTTGGTAACACGAGAAATCGAGCGTTTCGCAGGCAAGGAACTGCTGAGCGATGTGACGACGGTTCATTGGGGAGAGGCAACCCCGGAAGCCGTCAGGGCACTGCGTGAAGAAGGGGTGCGGATTCTGGTCGGTTATTTCGAGCTTCGGCGAGAGCTGCCGGCAGTGAGTTACGACGTGACCATGCCGCAGCTTCTTCACCTCATGGGCCGCGACTGTTGGAAGGACCTTGCCCGGGACATCCTCTTTGTCCGCCATGACATGGTTATAAACGGGGTTAAGCTGGACGATGTTGTCCCGCGGCTGGAGAAGCTGGCGTATGATCCTCACCAGTCGGAAGTTATTGAGTTGATGATTCACGAGCAGTACTGGTACCCCGACTACGTTGCCTACCTCCCGGACTACCGCGAGCGCGTGGCACAGGCTATCCAGTGGGTGGCCGAAAAAGGATATAAGCCGGTTTTCTTTGGGGAAGGGTTCCTGGGGGCGAAGTAGATTTGCGAGCAAAGCGAGCCTTTCGGAGCGCGCGAGCGCGGCTTGCGCACTCCGAAAGGCTCGCTTCGCTCGCGGTTAACGTTATGACAAAGCAATATTCACTGGCCTCGATCCTCATCTTCTTGTTTTCTACCGCCCTCGCCGACCCCGTTCCGGGGGAATATTTTCGCGAGTACACGTACCTGGAGCGCTTCGGTGAGGTTGACCCGAATTCAACCCGAGAGGGCCAGGCTGCCGAAATGCGCGCCCGAGCGATGCGAGAGCGGGCACTGGAGATCGCAAGCATCGCGCGGGCGACTCGCGCTGAAGTCTCGGTCTCCTATTGGGGCGGGCACATAGGAACAAGCGGTCAGAGGTTCCGTATTAACGGAGGAGACTGGATTGACATTCCGCAGCCCAAGAACACGCCGAACGCACCGCAGTGCTATTACCGCACGATCCTGGGCCGCGCGACGGTCGAGGTCCCGCTTGCCGACCTGAAGGCCGGGCGAAACCTCTTCCAGTTCACCGCCGGCCCGCAGATCTGCTACAGCTTCAATTGGGGCTTTTTCTGGGTCTATGAGTTCACCGTTCGACTCTACTATTCCCCGCCTGCTGAGCCACCCGGTCAGATGGTGTCTCCTGCAGAAGGGGCGGTGATTGGTGAAAAGCCCCGAGTTACTGCCCGAGCGTGGAGGAGTGCAACCCCCATAAGCCACGTGGATTTCGTCGCGGAATACGAGGACTTTAACTGGGAAGGGGACGGCGTTTTCCGCCAGTGGCATTACGTCATTCAGCGCGGTCGTTTGGCGCACCATCTCGGGACCGCGACCAACGAACCATACGAAGTCACTTGGGACACATCCTGGGTGCCTGACCAGGAGCAACCGGTCAGGATCGCCGCTCGAATCACGGATGCCGACGGATTGATCTATATGACGCCGCCGGTCGGGGTGAGGCTTGAACGAAAAGGGCGATCGGTCAGGTTGTGGAACGCCTCCGAGATCCCGCAGGCGTTCGGCGTCCGCGTTGGCAATAGAAAGGAATGCCGGATCAATATTGATGAGGATATTTCCGGAGCCCGAGAGGCGAGACTCGTTCTGAGCACCTGGTCGGCGGCGCACGCCGAAGAAATCGGCCTGAACGGGCACAAGCTGGTTGACCGTGTCGGGCTGGTCCACAATTACAGCTTCGATTCGATCCCCGTCCCGGTGGGCCTGCTCCGGCAAGGCCCGAATACGTTTTACATTTTCTCGAGCACCAAGGAACATGCCGCCGAGGTGAACTGGCCTGGCCCCGCTTTGCTGATAGAGTACGGTTCCCCCAACTTGACCGGCCAATCAACTGGAGTCGCCAGGGTACCGGCCGTGGAGCTTCCGCTGTTCTGGAAATCCGGACTGCGGGATGTCGAGGCCGAGGTGAAGGCGGTATCGAAGGGGGAGGCGATGGTGATCGCCCGCTCTCCGGGCGGCCTCCCGCTTCATGCCATTTCCTACGGTAAGAAGGAGGACTTCCGATCTCAGGCGAACTACAATTCGGCTGTTGCGGCCGGAAATCCTGCCTACTATGCCCGCAAGATGCGTGGAACAAAGCCGGTGGTAGTGTTCCTCGGGCCCGTCCACGGCCAGGAAGTGGAGAACATTGTCGGCCTGGTCAACCTGATTCATATAGCGGAGACCGGGAAGGATTACCTGGGCCGGGACCAGAGCGGTCTTCTGGCCAAGCTCGAGGCGGCCCGGGTGGTTATCGTCCCGATCGCCAATCCGGACGGGCGAAGACGCTGCCCCTACGAAAGCTTCGTGGGGGTATCGCTTGACGAGATGACGAAGTACGGCCAGGGAA
>RPQK01000285.1 GCA_003819755.1 Acidobacteriota bacterium
GAAATCGCGCTTCGGGCCGATTACTCTTACACCGGCGGAGTTCCTGGGAATAGCTGAAACTGTCGGCAGCCTTGAACCGGGCAAGAAGGCGAACCTGGTGGTAACAACCGGAGACATCCTCGACCTGAAGACGCAGGTCAGGCATCTGTTCATCAACGGCCATCCGGTCAGCCTCGACAACAAGCACCTGAGCTTGTACGAGAAGTACAAGAACCGGAAATAGGCTGTCCACGAATTACACCAATTACACGAAACAACATTCGTGTAATTGGTGTAATTCGTGGATAACCTACTCCCAGCCCCTACACTGCGTGCTCGCCGTGCTCGCCGGTCCTGATTCTGACCGCGTCCTCAACGGGCGAGATGAAGATTTTGCCGTCTCCGAACTTGCCGGTTTTTGCAGTCCGCATGATGGCATCAATCGCGGCGGGCACAAGAGCGTCTGCGAGGACAACTTCGATTTTTACCTTGGGAACGAAATCGATCTGATACTCGACGCCCCGGTACGTCTCGGTATGACCTTTCTGGCGTCCGTAGCCCTTGACTTCGGTGATGGTCATCCCGGTTATCCCCACCTCTTGCAGCGCGTTCTTCACGGCCTCCAGCACATGCGGCCGAATAATGCTCTCGAGTTTTTTCACGCGCACATTGTGCTCTGGCGTGCCTTGGTACGCAAGAGGCTCCGAAGCTCTGTCGGCGCTTCGGAGCCCCGCCCTTTAATCAAACCTGAATTCCCTCGACACCCCGAACACCAGGCCCCACGAGGGGTCGGTCGTGCGAAAACCGGCAAAGACTCCGGCGTCCCAGTAAAAGCCGCCTGCCTTGGTCTGCAGTCCCGCACGTAGTCGGGTCTGTTCCTCGGTCCCGATTCCGCCCGGTCCGGTGCGCCCGTACGCCTCGGCAACCAGGTTCAGTCGAGGCGAGGCGGCGTAGACGCCCGAGAGTCCAAAGGTAAAGAGGTCATCCTGAGAGGCGGCATCAAGCGGGTCACCGAGAATGGCCACGCCCAGATTGCCGGCAACTTTCGCCCTTCCAATCGTCTTGCTTACGAGGAAGCCGCCATAAGCGTTGGTTTCGTCGTTTCCCAGACCGCTTTCGTTCGAGGCGTTGGGGAGCTCGACTGCGAACCGAAATGCGATCGCGGGGCGGTTCTCCCGCTCCTGGACAAAGCGCACCTTGGCGCCTAAAACGAGGTCGCCGAAATCGGTTGTCGAATTGCCGGAAACGTCAAGAAGCGAGGAATGCGGTGCAGGCAAGCGATCCTCAATGCTCAGATAATCCTGGGCGACGCCCTGGACCTGGATTTCAGCGGCCGGACCAATGCCAAAGCGCAGTCCAAAAACACCAAAGCGAGTCAGATCACCCGCGAGCCCGGACAGAGGGAATACCGCGTCGCGCAGGATTTCCGCCCCGAGCTCGATTCGAAGATGGTGCTCAGCGACGGTCTCGGCCGATTCGGTTACCAGGGGACGTTGCTGGCCGAAGACACAAGACAGGCAGAAAACGGACAGGGACGCCCCGCAAGCGAGCGCACGCGGACCGAATAGTCGTTTCATGCGCAGGAAGTCTAGTGGCCCAGTCTCCCTCCGTCAAATGCCAGGATGAAAGTGAAGGATGAAGGATGAAGGATCAGGCAGGCTTTCTTTTCATCCTTCATCCTTCATCCTTCACACGTGGCCGGAGCGGCCGTTTGACAGCAACAGGTCAAACTCGTAACGGACGGGACAACTTGGACTCTTGCGCTGCAAATCCTCAACGGAATTGAAACTCAGAACATTCAAACCGCGGCGGCCGGTCAGCCGCAGCTCCATCTCGGCTTCATTTAAGGTCCGAAAGACGGGTACGTACTCGGTCTTTCCCCTGTGGCTTTCGTCGAATTTCGTCAACAGGAAAAAGTTGCCAGATTTCACGCGGCCCAGCGCGTAAACGGCACTTGACTCCCTGCGCGTTTCCATGTTCTCACCTTCTTTTATCGGCTAAACACAATCCAGGCGTTCGTTAGTGGGAGAAGCATTACCACCGGAACGGGGTCAGATCCTGTGCGGTGAGTCGTTCTGAAGTCGCGCCCCACCCTCAGGGGTCAATCATTGGCCTTAATCCGCAGTTTCGGCATCTCGATCATCACCTTTGTCTGCGGCGGGACGCCGTGAATGAGCCAGACGTTCCCACCGATGATCGAATCGTGACCAATGACCGTATCACCACCGAGAATCGTCGCTCCGGCATAGACAATCACGTTATCCTCAATGGATGGGTGGCGTTTCTTTCCGCGCATGGCGGACGCGCCCTCCCTGGGAAAGCTGAGGGCTCCGAGCGTGACCCCTTGATAAAGCTTCACGTTGTCACCGATCTCGGTCGTCTCACCCACGACCACTCCCGTGCCATGGTCGACAAAAAACCTCTTGCCGATCCGGGCGCCGGGATGGATGTCGATTCCTGTCTTCCGGTGCGCATACTCGGTCATGATCCTGGGGATCAAAGGGACATTCAGCCTGTGTAGCTCATGTGCAATCCTATAAATCGTGATAGCCATTATGCCGGGATAGCTGAAGATCACCTCATCGCAGCTCTTGGCAGCCGGGTCGCCGTCGATCGCCGCTTGAACATCAAGCGCCAGAGTCTTCCTTAGGCCGGGTACCGTCCGCATCAGCTTAAGGCAGCACTCCTCCGCCTTTTCCTGACAGGCGTCGCAGTTGCCCACGGCTTGATGCCGGCACTCCTGGCGAAAAGCCTTGTAGATCTCCTCGCTCAGGAGCTCGTACACTTCGTAAAGAAGCTCACCCACGTAGTAATTGATACCCGTCTGGCTGACGTATTCTTTGCCGAAGTAACCCGGGTACAAAACGGTGCGCAGCTTTCCGAGCAGGGCGATGATCACTTCCTCACTCGGCAGCGGGGTTTCGCCCAAGTGATGCAGGCAGAGATCTTTTTCCGAGTAAGTTTCGGTCACCTCGCGAATGATTTTCGGAAGCTCTTCCCGTTTTCTGAAGATTCTGATCATACGACTTGCCGGGCCGCTGAGACCTGCTTCCCGTGCCGGTTGTAAGCACCTCCGTGTGAGTTTATGATAGCAGAGAGCGGCGTTTAAAGGAATGTAGGCCCCGTCATGATTGAAACCCCACCCGCACCGTCCCCGCTGACCGAACTCTCTGATGAAGAGCAGATGTTCAGGGAAACGGTTTCGGAATTTGCAACCACCCGCATTCGACCCCATGTCCCGGAAATGGACCAAACGGCTCATTTTCGTTCGGATCTCATCGAGGATTTCTTTCGCCTCGGTCTGATGGGGATTCAAATTCCTGAGCGGCTGGGCGGTTCCGAGTCGACCTTTTTCATGTCGATTCTTGCCGTCGAGGAATTGAGCCGGGTCGACCCGTCCGCCGGCGTTATCGTCGATGTGCAGAATACCCTGGTCAATAATGCGCTGCTGCGCTGGGGCAACCGCGAACAGCAGGACAAGTACATGCCCCTGCTTGCGGCGAAATGGGTAGGCAGCTACGCCTTGTCCGAAGCGACATCTGGGAGCGATGCGTTTGCCCTGGAGGCGAAAGCCCGGAAGGAAGGGGAGAAGTTCATTCTTAATGGCCGCAAGCTCTGGACCACCAATGGCCATGAGGCCTCTTTTTTCATTGTCTTCGCCAATGCCGACGCGACCAAAGGCTACAAGGGGATAACGGCCTTCCTGATCGAGCGTGATTTCCCGGGCTTTACCGTCGGAAAGAAGGAGGACAAGCTGGGCATCCGGGCTTCCTCGACATGCGAGCTGCTCCTCGATGACTGCGAAGTTCCCGAGCAAAACGTTCTCGGTCAGGTCGGAACCGGTTATAAAGTAGCGATCGAGACGCTGAACGAAGGCCGGATCGGAATCGGAGCTCAGATGATTGGGCTCGCTCAAGGCGCGCTGGACTACGGGATCGGGTATGCGCGCGAACGGCAGGCCTTTGGTCAGCCGATCGGCAGCTTCCAGGGAGTGAGCTTTCCACTCGCCGAAATGGCGACCGAGGTCGAAGCCGCTCGGCTTCTCGTCTACAATGCCGCCCGACTCAAGGATGCCGGAAAGAGCTTCGTAAAACAGGCCGCCATGGCGAAGTACTTCTCCTCTGTGGTTGCCGAAAAGGTGGCATCCCAAGTCATCGACATCTACGGCGGATACGGCTACACCCGCGATTACCCCGTTGAGAAGTACCTGCGCGACGCTAAGATCGGGAAAATCTACGAAGGGACCTCTAATATGCAGTTGGCGACAATCGGCAAGTTGCTCTTGAAGTAGCTATGCCCGGATTTCCCTCGCAGCTTCCCGTCCCCGCCGCCGATTTCGTCCTGCCGCTCCTCGACTGGTATCACGCGAACCGGCGAAAGCTGCCCTGGCGTGACAACCCCCACTGGTATCGTGTCTGGGTTTCGGAGATCATGCTTCAGCAGACCACCGTTAAGGCGGTTGTGCCTTATTTCGATGCTTTTCTTGACCGGTTCCCCGATGTGCGAACGTTGGCAGCTGCCGAGGAAGCGGAGGTACTCGCTCTCTGGGCGGGCCTCGGTTACTATAGCCGGGCGCGCCAACTTCTCGAAACCGCGCGGATCATCTGCTCAGCGCACGACGGGTCGTTTCCGGCCGACTATCGCGCCGCTCTCGCACTTCCCGGAATCGGGCGGTATACAGCGGGTGCCATCCTTTCGATTGCCTTTGGCCTGCCGTACCCCGTGGTCGAGGGAAACGTCAGCCGCGTCTTCGCCCGTTACCTGGCCTATGCCGATAAGTGGGATGGGCGCGCGGCCCGGGGTCTCTGGAACCTGCTGTCTACAATTGTCAGCAGTTCGGCGATCGCCGATCGAGCAGGAGACTTCAACCAGGCTCTGATGGAGCTCGGTGCAACCGTTTGCACTCCCCGCCACCCCGATTGCCGGAATTGCCCGCTCACGCTCGCTTGCGCAGCTCGCCGCCGCTCGATGCAGCACTCTCTGCCGGTCAAGCGTCAAGCGCGGTCGGTCATCGTGCTTGATTGCACGGTTGCACTCGTCAGGCAGGGGCAGAAGATCCTCATGCGGCCGAATCAGGAGGCGCCTTTTCCGAAAGGTCTATGGGAACTTCCCCGGAGCAACGATGAGAGCTTGGCCCTCGAAATCGGCAACTCGCTGGGCACGGTTACGCATGGGATTACCCACCACCTGATTAGAATTCAGGTTGTAGGGGCATCTTTGGTAGGAGCATCGATTCCCAACGGATACCGTTGGATCGACCCCCAAAACCCGGGCGTCGGGCTGTCAGGCTATGTAAGGAAAGTCCTGGGTCGCTTGCAGGGACAGCAGGGACAGCAGGGACAGAAGGGGCGTTAACGGGCATACTCGCTTCTGTCCCTTATGTCCCTTCTGTCCCTGCTGTCCCTGCTGTTCCCTGCTCTCCCACCCGCAGCACCACCTTGCCGAACTGCTTGCCGGCTTTTAAGTACTCAAGCGCCTCCCGGCCTTCCGAGAGGGGGAAAACGCGGTCGACCACCGGCGTAAGCCGGCCGGATGCAAAAAGTCGCGCCACGTCCTGATACTCGCTGTGGCTACTCATGGTCGAGCCCAGGATCTCGATCTGTTTCCAGAAGGTCATGTGAATCCCGGCCTCAGGGTTCGGGCCGGTCGTCGCTCCGCAGGTGACAATCCTGCCGCCTCTTCGGACAGCTTTCAGGCTGGTCATCCAGGTGGCCGCGCCCACGCTGTCTACCACGACATCGACACCGCGTTTCCCGGTTTCGCGCAGCACCTCTGCGGCGACATCGACGGCCGCGTAGTTGAAGCCGAAATCCGCGCCCAATGCTCGTGCCTTGGCGATCTTCTCGTCGCTTGATGAAGTGACAAAAACGCGGGCGCCAGCCAGTTTCGCGATCTGCAAAGCCGCTACTGAAACCCCGCTCCCGATTCCATGAATCAAAACGTCCTCACCGGCTCGAAGCCGGCTGCGGGTCGTCAGCATTCTCCAAGCGGTCTGATAGACGAGGGAAAAAGCGGCGCCTTCCTCGAACGTCCGTCCTGCCGGCAGGGGAAGCAGGTTCCCTTCTGGGGCCACGAAAAGGCCGGCATAGGTGCCCGACGCGTGCTCGCCCAAAATTTTCACCTTCACGCAGAGACTGTGTTGGCCGGCCAGGCAGAACTCGCACTGGCCGCACGATAGAAGCGGATTCAGTATCACCGGTTCCCCGACTTTGAAGCGGGCAACGTTGCCGCTGATCGCCTCGACGACTCCTGCCCCATCGGAACCCGGGACATGAGGCAGCGTAAGTTGAACGCCGGGAAGCCCGCTTACAACGAACAGATCAAGACGATTCAGCGCCGCCGCCCGGGTGGCGACGCGGACCATTCCGGCGGTCAGCGCCGGGGCAGGGAGGTCGCCGTAGGCTAATTTGTCAAGGCCACCGTGTTCCGTGAAATAGAGCGCCCGCATGGATTCCATTGTACTGCCGTCCCCCTGGGAGAGCGCCGGCGAGACGCCCGCGTTCCTAGGGCTGTAACCGACTCCTCGCAAACCGCGTCTCTATGGCGACGCATGGATAATCTCACCCACAGTCTCGTTGCCGCCTCGTTGGGGCGTGCCGGCCTCAGTGACAAAATCCCGGGCGGAACCTTCTCACTGATCGTTGCTGCCAATCTCGCCGACCTCGACATCGTCGCCAGCTTCTGGGGAAACTTGTACTACCTTGCCCATCACCGCGGAATAACCCATTCAATCGTGGGCACCGCCGGTCTGGCCGCCCTCCTGGTGGCGGTCCTCTGGCTGGTCGGGCGCTTCCGGGGGCACCCCGCCTCCCTGGCCCGCATTGCGCTTGCCGTGGGTCTGACAGCCGCGACGCATCCGCTCCTGGACTTGACGAACTCCTATGGCTTAAGGCCATTTCTGCCGTTCACGGACCACTGGTACTACGGCGACCTGGTTTTCATCATCGACCCGTATATCTGGCTTTTACTGGGCGGAACGCTCTTCGTTACAGGAACGCGAAGCCGTCTCACGACTGCTCTCTGGCTGGCTGGGGGGGCCTTGGCCTCGGCGGTCGTCCTCTTTGGCGCAGTCAATCTCGGGCTTTGGCTGACTCTCGCCATCTGGGTGGCGGGCCTGGCGGCGGCGGTTCTGGTCAGAAGGAACGGTTTGCGGCCTGTCTCCTGGGCCGGCGGCGCCCTGGCGGTGGTCGTGATGTACTGGGGACTGCTGGCGGTGGTCCATTGGGAGACCCTCAGGCGGTACTACCCGGAGGTTCAGGCCCGTTACCCTTCGGCAACCCGAGAGGCGGTGTCGGCTATCCCTCGGGCAGCCAACCCGTTGGAATGGGACCTGTACGTGGAGCTGCCGAACGAGATCGGCTACGCCCTCGGCTCATCTTTCTCTGACGACCGGCCGGAATTCGAAACGACGCCGCGCAACACCCAGCATCCGGCTGCGGTTGCGGCAATGGCGACCTGCCCAGGCGCGGTGTTCACTCATTTTGCGCGATTCGAAGTATTTGAGGTAGAGGAGACCGGCGACGGCCCGATCGTAACGATCAAGGACGTCCGCTTCGCTCGCCTGGCGCGAAACCGCGGCTTCGGCACAGTCTCGATAAGACCCGATTCAGCGTCGGAAATTCCCTGCCCGGGAAAGCCGACCAGGCGAGAAGACGACCTGCGAATGAGCAGAAAATAAAAAGACCTCAAGGACACGGGTGTGAAGTTCCCTGGGGTAGGGTCCTTGAGGTCGTAGGCCTAACCGTTCTGTTCCCGGATCTTCTTGGTGAGGGCCGGCACGACTTCCATCAAGTCCCCGACAATTCCGAAGGTGGCGATGTTAAAGATGGGGGCGTTGGAATCAGTATTGATGGCGACGATGCAGCCGCTGTTCTTCATCCCGACCAGATGCTGAATTGCCCCTGAAATTCCGCACGCGATGTAGAGTTTCGGGTTTACCGTCTGGCCCGAACTTCCAATCTGCCTCTCGCGCTCGAGCCAGTCGTTGTCGACCACGGGGCGGCTCGCGCCAATCTCAGCCCTGAGGGCATCGGCCAGTTCTCGAACGATCTGCAAATTCTCGGGTTTCCTGATCCCTCGTCCGACACCGATGATGATCTCGGCGCGGCTCAAGTCAACCTTCCCCTTTGCAGCGGGGACCGTCTCCACGGTTCTTCGCCGGCTCTGGACGGAATCGAGGTCAGCCTTCTGACTGACCACAGGCGCGGACCCTTGTACAAGCGAATCGGCCGAAAACGCGCCGCCCTGCACGGATATCAGCCAGGGGAAATCTGACTGCACCCGGACGTCGGCATTCAGCTTGTTGCGGAACATCGGACGGACGAACACCAGGCTGCCTGAATCGTCTTTGCGGAATCCCACGCACTCTGTGACTAGCGCCTTCCGCAGCGCGGCCGCCAGCTTTGGAAGAAGGTCGATGTTCTGATAGGTGTGAGCAAAGAGAACAATCTGCGGCTGGTCGGAGTCAAGGCGCGAAGCGAGAGCGGCCGTGAAGTAATCGGGGTCGTACTCGGCCAGCTTCTCGTTCTCCACCGTTATTACAGACGCCAGCTGGAAACCCGATGCCTGCTGTGCCACTGCCGACAAATCCCGGCCCAGCAAAACGGCGTGCACTTCCCTTCCGGTCTGAGCCGCCATCTGCTGTCCCGCTGCCAAAGCCTCTAGCGACGCCGGTCGAATCTTCTCTTGGTTGTGATCGAGCACTACATAGATCTTGTCTGCCATAAGCTGTTTCTCTTCGGTCGCTTTAACGTGCCAGGGGTTGGTTCAAAGTTCTGGGTTCTGGGTTCGGGGTTC
>RPQK01000286.1 GCA_003819755.1 Acidobacteriota bacterium
CTGAGTCTGTTCGCAGCCTGGTTCATCCGACGTCCCGCCACACCCGAA
This sequence comes from Acidobacteriota bacterium, assembly GCA_003819755.1. Lineage (GTDB taxonomy): Bacteria > Acidobacteriota > UBA6911 > RPQK01 > RPQK01 > RPQK01. Next base: position 49 of record RPQK01000286.1, read on the forward strand.
AAGACCTATGGCTATTTCCGGGTAGAGATCCTTGCCGCTCTGCTCAATGGCGTTTCCCTTGTTGTCATTGCGCTACTCGTGTTCTACGAATCCTATCAGCGCTTTCTTTCCCCGGAAGCGATCAAAACGAGGGAGATGATAGTGATCGGGGTGGCCGGCCTCGCCGCCAACGTCGTTTCGGCGTCGGTACTCCACGGGAGCCACCAGCACAGTCTCAACATCCGAGGGGCCTTCCTCCACGTCCTGGGAGACATTCTCGGATCGATCGCGGTTATTTTTGCAGGGATCGCAATCGGAGTCTGGGGCTTTTTCTGGGCGGATCCGACGGCGAGCGCCCTGGTCAGCGTCTTGATTCTGGTGAGTGCCTGGAAGCTCGTGCGAGACTCGGTCATGATTCTTCTTGAGGGGACTCCTGCTCACGTCAACGTGAGTGTCATGACCCGGGAGTTATCAGCCGTCCCCGGAGTTCATTCCGTTCATGACCTCCACGTCTGGACTCTCACCTCAGGCGTCCACGTGATGACGTGTCACGCCGTCGTTGCGCCGGGGGAAAGCGTGAACGACGTTCTCGAGGAGCTCAACAAGGTCTCTCGAGAACGCTACAAGGTCGCTCATACCACCATCCAGATCGAGGATCCGAACATCTGCCAGGGCACAAACCACATGTGCCGGAGAGTAGCCGAGCGCTGACCGCTGCCCGCTGCCCGCTGACGACTGCGGTTGGGCGACTCTGTCAGCGGGCAGCCGTCAGAAGGTGTGAAAAAATCAAGCGTGTCGACGGGCTTTTATCGTGGCCGGACTCTCCAGAGTCCGGCGCGTGGATGATGGCTGGTTGCACGATGTACGTGCCGGACTCTGGAGAGTCCGGCCACGATAAAAGCCCGTCGACACGCTTGATTTTTTCACACCTTCTCAGCGGTCAGTGGTCAGTGGTCAGCCGTCTTTTCCCCAGCATCCACGTCATCAGTTCCGGCTCGGCGTAAGCCGGATCCCAGGAATTATGGCCGACTCCCGTGTACTCGGTGTACCGCACGTCTCCGCCAACAGCTTTCAGAGCTTCAACGGCCTGTCGGGACTCGGTCACCGGGACGATTTCATCGGCTCCCCCGTGGAACACCCAGACGGGAGTCTTGCCGATCCGTCGCATGGTTTCCCGGATGATGCCTCTCGAGCCGGTTCCGTAGGGACGGTAGATACCACCGCAGATGGGTGCGAGCGCCGCGAAGCGCCCGGGCTGCCGGGCGGCCAGGTCCCAAGTCCCGTAGCCGCCCATGGAGATCCCGGTCAGGTAAAGGCGTTCCTCGTCCCCGTTCATCTGCGAAATTACGTCTGTCATCGCCTGGAGAGCGTGCTCCTGCATGGGCGGCGAATTCCAGCTCGCATTCCTCTGGCACTGCGGCAGGACGACAAGACACGGGAATCGACCCGTTGCTTTTTGAATCGCCGGTCCGATTCCCACCGTGGTTTGAACGACCCCGTCGTCTCCGCGTTCACCTGCCCCGTGTAGAAAGAGAACCACCGGCCATTTTTGCTCAGCACTCCAGGCCGCCGGGATAAAAACCTGATACCGACGGGAGACGGAGCCCGCCGTCGCACCTCTCGCGACAAAACCCGTAGTCATGCTCATTTTTCTTCTAGTTTATGCCCCTGCAGATCGGAACAGAGCCGCATCCGCAGCGTTTTCTAGGGTCAGTTTGTTGCGGGAGTCCTGTTACAGGACTCCGCGACAAACTGACCCACTGGCCGCGAAGAGCTGATTCTGCGAAGAGCTGATTCTTGCCAAAATGAAGGCGCTGGTATAACCTACGTCATGCGCTTTGTTGGGGTGGTACCGGCGCGTTTTGCGTCCACCAGGCTGCCGGGGAAGCCCCTCCTCCGAATCGCGGGCAAACCGCTTATCCAGTGGGTCTACGAAAGCGCCTCCCAAGCCAGTTGTCTAGAGCGAGTACTGGTTGCAACCGACGATGAACGCATATACCGCACCGTGTTCGAGTTTGGCGGTGAGGCGGTAATGACGGCTGCGGACCATCAGTCCGGCACCGACCGGGTCGCCGAGGTGGCGGCCGGGCTCCAGGCGGATGTTTTCGTCAACGTCCAGGGTGACGAACCGCTGATTGCGGCAACCACTATTGATTTGGTCTGCCGGCCGTTTCTATCAAACCCTGCACTCCAGGTCGCTACTGCGAAGATCCCGCTGCGTGATCCCGAGGAGGCGGCGAAGCCACAGGTGGTCAAGGTGGTAACGGATGCTGCGGGCAAAGCTATGTATTTCTCGAGGTCGTTGATTCCTTTCCCACGGCGCGAACCGGCCCACTGGTACAAGCACATTGGAATCTACGCTTACCGGAGGGAATTCCTGCTCTCTCTCGGTAACCTCAAGCAATCTGTGCTTGAGACGACCGAGTGCCTGGAGCAACTGCGTTTCCTCGAGAACGGGGTTTCCATCGGAGTGGTGGAAGTGAGTGAGGAAAGTATCGGAATTGACACCCCTGAGGATGTCGACCGTGTCAGACCCCTTTTAGAGAATAAGCTGATTCTTGACCGCAGCAAGACCAGCAATCACCAACGAGGGGGGTAGAGGAGTCATGCCGACAAAGTTTATTTTCGTGACCGGCGGAGTAGTCAGCTCTTTGGGAAAGGGGCTGGCATCGGCTTCCATCGGGTGCCTGCTCGAGGCCCGTGGATTCAAAGTCTCGGTCCTGAAGCTCGATCCGTACATTAATGTTGACCCGGGGACCATGAGTCCGTTTCAGCACGGGGAGGTTTTCGTCACCGACGACGGCGCCGAGACTGACCTCGACCTGGGGCATTACGAACGCTTTACCAACGTCAAACTGACGCAACACAACAACTCGACGACGGGCCGGATCTACCAGTCGGTCATTGAGAAAGAGCGTCACGGTGACTATCTCGGAAAAACCGTCCAGGTCATCCCGCACATCACCAACGAAATCAAGTCCACGATCAAAAAGCTGACGAACGGATACGATGTAACCATCGTGGAAATCGGCGGGACGATCGGCGACATCGAGAGTCTGCCGTTCGTTGAAGCCATCCGGCAGATGCGCAATGAAGTGGGGAAGGAAAACTCGGTATTTGTGCATCTTACGCTCGTCCCGTTCATCGGTACGGCCAAAGAGTTGAAGACCAAGCCGACCCAGCATTCTGTCAAGGAGTTGCTCGAAATCGGAGTTCAGCCGGATATCCTGTTGTGTCGAACCGACCGGTACCTCCCGAAAGATATCAAGGATAAGATCTCGCTCTTCTGTAACGTCCCGCCCGAAGCGGTCATTACGGCCAAGGACGTAGAGAACATCTACGAAGTGCCTCTGGTGCTGCGCAAAGAGGGCCTGGACACCATTCTCGGGAAGCTCTTGCAGTTGCCTGAGACTCCGTGCGACATGAGCAAGTGGGAGCAGTTGGTTGAAGTGATCCAGAACCCGGTCGACCACGTGACGGTTGGCATCGTCGGCAAGTATGTGGAGTATCAGGATTCATACAAAAGCTTGAACGAGGCACTCTTCCACGGAGGATTGCCGCATCACTCGCGGGTGACTCTGAAGTGGGTCGAATCGGAGGGCCTCCTCGAGGACTGCGACAGCAAGCTCGGAAATGTGGACTGCATACTGGTGCCGGGCGGGTTTGGACCGAGGGGCATCGAAGGCATGGTCCGGGCGATTCAATACGCCAGGGTTAACAAGGTGCCTTTCTTTGGAATCTGCCTCGGAATGCAGTGCGCCGTAATCGAATTCGCCCGGAACGTCTGTTCTCTGAACGCCAACAGTTCCGAATTCGATCCCGCCTGCCCGCACCGGGTGATTTACAAGCTGCGCGAACTGCTCGGCGTCGAGGAGATGGGTGGAACCATGCGCCTGGGTGCGTATCCCTGCGTGCTGGAAGAGAATTCGCTGGCGTACCGGATTTACCAGCAGCGGGAGATATCCGAAAGGCACCGGCACCGTTACGAATTCAATCGTGAGTACGAGGAGTTGCTGACCAGCTATGGGCTAAAGATGTCCGGCAATTCTCCTGATCGGAATTTCGCTGAAATCGTCGAGATAACCGAGCATCCCTGGTTCCTGGGGTGCCAGTTTCATCCCGAATTCAAGTCCAAACCGTTGAAACCACATCCCCTGTTCGTCAGCTTCATCGGCGCAGCGCTGGAACACAAACGGCAGCGTCGGGCGGTCGGCGAGATGGACCGGGTCCGCGTGACCAGCCGAGTGGTCTCGGGCGGCCGGCTGGTGGAAGGGTGACGGGTGAGTAAGTCGCGCCGATCTTGAATAGTGCGCCAGCCTGTTTGTAGTTCCGCCTTCAGGCGGCCTTTTGGGTCGTCGATCGGCATGAGTTGAACGGCTTTGAACGGCCCGCCTGAAGGCGGAACTACGAACAGGCTGACGCACCATTCATCACTGGCGTCGCTGTCGGGACCGCTTGGGGCTCTGGCAGAACAAATCCAGTAACCACTCATGAACCAAGTCCGCATCGGTGATCGACTCGTGGGGGGCGATGCCCCGTTCTTTCTAATCGCCGGTCCCTGCGTCATTGAAAGCGAGCAGCACTGCCTCGATCTGGCTGGATCACTGAAGGAATTGACCGCCCGGCTGGGCCTGCTCTTCGTCTTTAAGGCCTCCTTTGACAAAGCCAATCGGAGCTCGGTCCATTCCTATCGCGGGCCGGGCCTCGAGAAGGGTCTCGAGGTTCTGCGGACAGTGCGCACCACCCTGGGTGTTCCGGTGCTTTCGGATGTCCACGAGGTCTGGCAAGTTGGGCTTGCTTCTCAGGTGCTCGATATCATACAAATACCCGCCTTTCTTTGCCGGCAGACCGACCTGGTTTTGGCCGCCGCTTCGAGCGGCCGGGTGGTCAACATCAAGAAAGGGCAGTTTCTCGCTCCCTGGGATGTCAAGAACATAATCGAGAAGGTCCAGCAAGTCGAAGGCGCTCAGTTGCTAATGACCGAGCGAGGCGTCGCCTTCGGCTACAATAACCTGGTCGTCGACTTCAAGGCGCTGCCCATTATGAGGCGACTCGGTTGGCCCGTTGTTTTTGATGCGACGCACAGTGTCCAGCTTCCCGGAGGCGCGGGACAAGTGAGTGGAGGCCAATCCGATTTGATACCGTACCTCGCTCGAGCCGCCGCGGCTGTCGGTGTCGACGGCCTCTTCCTGGAGGTTCACGAGAGACCGGCCGACGCGTTGTCGGATGGCCCCAATTCCTTGGCCCTGGCAAAGCTCGAACCCATGCTGCGAACCCTCTGTGAAATCGACAAGCTCGTGAAGAGGCCTGTATAGTTCGTCTTTGTTCGGAATCTGATTCAATACTCACTGCCTGCTGCCCCCTGACCGCCGCCACTATTTCGCGTCAGCGGTCAGCGGTCACTGGTCAGCCTTTTAACTTATGCCCCACGAAACGGGTCGAAGAGTTCTGGAGGTCGAAGCCCGGGCCATCCTCAACCTGATCCCACGGCTCGGCGAGAGTTTTGACCGTGCGGTCGCGGCGCTGACCGCATGCCGAGGCCGAGTCGTCACCACCGGGATGGGAAAATCCGGGATTGTGTGCAAGAAGATCGCCGCGACTCTGGCCAGCACTGGTACCCCTGCGCTTTTCCTTCATCCCGCCGAAGCCACTCACGGTGATCTCGGAATGCTGATGTCGGGCGATGTTGTCCTGGCGCTCTCGAACAGCGGCGAGACCGGCGAGTTAATCGGCCTCCTGCCCACCATCAAGCGCCTGGGCGTTCCCCTCATCTCTTTTGTCGGTCATACCGGGTCGACGCTGGCGAAGAATTCCGACGTCGTGCTCGATGTGAGCGTGGACCAGGAAGCTTGCCGATTTGGGCTGGCCCCTACCGCGTCGACAACTGCCGCCCTCGCTCTTGGCGATGCCCTTGCTGTCGCCGTTTCCGAGAAGAAAGGGTTTCGCCTGGAGGACTTTGCTCGGCTGCATCCGGGCGGAAGGCTGGGGAAGAAGCTGACCTTCGTGAAAGACTTGATGCACGCGGGCGCGCAGGTCCCTCGGGTCACAATGGAAGCGAGCATGCAAGAAGTGATCTATGAGATGTCCAGAAAGGGCCTGGGGATCACGAGCGTGACCGATTTGAATGGTGGTCTGGTGGGCGTTATTTCCGACGGCGATCTCCGGCGTCTTCTGGAACGGGACCGGGAAACCGTTCTGTCCAAAAAGGCTGGAGAGTGCATGACGAAAGACCCGGTGACTATAAGCGAGTCAGAACTGGCGACCAGCGCCCTTAATTTGCTCGAACAGCGAAAGATCACCTCGCTCATGGTCACCGACGAAGGCGGCGGATTGGTCGGCGTGATTCATCTCCACGATCTGTGGGGCACGGAGATGTTCTGATGGCTGATCGGCCGACTCTCGAAGATCGCTTGCGCCGAGTTCGCCTGTTGCTGACCGATGTCGACGGCGTCTTAACGGACGGGCGAATTGCGAAGCTCCCGAACGGCGATGAGCTGAAGTTCTTTTCGATTTACGACGGGTTCGGGATCCGGCTGGCCCAGAAGCACGGGATCGAGGTGGGTTTTGTGAGCGGCCGCAAGAGCCGCCAGGTTTCAGCCCGGGCTGCGGAACTGGACGTGAAGCTCGTCCTTCAAGGAGTCCCGGACAAGCTCGGGGCTCTGGAGAGCATTTGCCGCGAAAGAAAACTGGGTCCCGAAGACGTTGGGTACGTGGGGGATGATTTGCCCGACATCCGGCTGCTTCTGCGGGCAGGTTTCTCAGCTGCTCCCGCCAACGCCGTCGACGCCGTTAAGGACGCAGTCAGTTATGTGGCGCGTACGCGGGGAGGAGCAGGGGTTCTTCGAGAGGTTATCGAACTGATCCTTCGGGCCCAGGGCAAGGGGGACGCGATCCTGAGGGAGTATGGTTTGGACACTCCTGCTAATCCGGTCGAATAGCCTCTCGGCAGGATTAACAGGAGTGTATGCGGATCCGCCCTCTTGGCTTCCTTACTTCCCTTTCGCTTTCTGCACCACCTCGATCTCGATGGTGGCTTCAGCTCCGCCGGCCTCCGCTGGGAGCTTCGCCAGCACCGTGACCGTGCCCGGTTTTGCCCCGACAAAATTGACGATCGCTGATTTCCCTCCGGCTGGAATGTCGACAGGGGTCGAAAACGTCACGACGTCAGTCGGTCCGGTTTTCACCGAGAGAGCGACTTTCAAGGCGCCTTCGGCAGCGGTTGCCAGGTGAAGAGTTAGTTTCCGGCTCTGATCAACGGCAAGCGTCAGGCTGGGGAGATTCCACCGAAGCGCGGGATCTTCCTTATCGTCACCGCCATCTCCGTCATCCCCCTTACCGCCGCCTTTTGCCTCAACCCCGACAGCCACCTCCGCTTTGGCGCCTCCGAAGCTTGCCGGCAGCGAGACTTCGATGACCGTTTCGCCGACAGCCTTGCCTTTGACCTCGAACTTAGCCGTCAGCTTTCCGGCCGGTATCACGAGCGTGGTTGCGCTGGGTTCCGCGATCTCCGGCTTGGCAGAGGCGAGCTTCACTTCCACATCTTCTTCAAAGAACGTGTGGAGGATAACCGCGACTTCGCGCGCCTGATCCACCTGCAGCTTCAGTTGCGTTGGAGCAACCTGCAGCAGTTTCTGGACGATCACCTTCTGGGCATCTACCACGAGGCCTTCGCCGATCGTGCCGATCACCCGAACGCCGACGCCTACGGCCACCTCGCCCTGCACGTCGGTCTTGTCGCTCAGGTGGACCACCACTTCATCGACGCCTTCGACGAGAACCGTAAGCTCGTCGGTTTTCACGGCGGTGACAATTCCCTCGAAGCTGATCCTGGGCGCTTTGAACTCTTTGGCCTTGGAGACCAGGATGTCGGTGGCGATCAGCCCGTCCTCAATCTCGCCTGCCACACGGACGATGTCACCCGGTTTCAGGTCCCCGAAAGCCAGGTCGCCCTCTGCGCCCTTGATCTCGGTCTCGTCGGTGACTTTGATGACCAGGCTGAGGACTGTGATGGTCTTGGCCGTCGCGTCGACGCTGTCTATCTTGCCCTTGACCTCGAAGGCCGAAACGCCTTCAAAGACCTGTATCTCCTTTGCCAGGATAGTGTCGCCTGTGAAGATACCCTCGATCTTCAGGAGCATGTCGGTGTCGAGATCCTTCACCGCGAGCTCGGCATCCCCGGCGCCCCGGATCTCGGTCATCCCCGTGACACGAACTTTCATGTCGAAAGTCGACGTCAGCTGCATCGTCAGGTTCGCCACCTGCTCACTCTCGACGTCGATGCTTTTGACTTTCGCGACAAATTCGACCTGCGAGGCCGCGGAAAAACCATATCCGACGGTCAGAAGAATCACTGCGATAAAAGCGAAACGCTTCATACCGGCCTCCCTTCGGATCCTGTTGAACCCCACCGTGCTTCGGCCATCATAGACCTGGTCGACTTTAAAGAAAAGTCAAATGACGTTGACAACTTTTGTAACATCAAAGGCAGTGCACGGCTTGAGCGGAGACAAATATAGCAGTTGGAACCGGATTAGGCGGTGAGCGGAGTCACTTCAGGAGGGTTACGAGCCCCGTGATTCCGTCTTGGAAGACCGGGGCCGGAGGCAGGAGGCTCACAACCGCAAAGGCCTCTTCTTCAAAATCATAGAAGTAGCCGGGGTGGATGAGCGCTCCCTGTCGCTCGAGCAACTCGATGACCCATTGATCCTCGGTCTTGACCCGCGGGAGCCTGACAACCGCGTACCATCC